>QGVH01000012.1 GCA_003242735.1 bacterium
GCCAACCCCTTCGCCGCCTGGATCGCCGTGATCGCCGCCGTCAACGTCGTCTTCCCATGGTCAACATGACCAATCGTCCCCACGTTCACGTGCGGCTTCGTCCGCTCAAACTTCGCCTTGGCCATGGTCTCCCCTCGAGATGTTTCCGTTGCTCGACGGCCCCCGGGCCGAGAGCGGCGGGGGCGATCCAATGCGACCGCTCGGCCCGGACCTGCGGAGCCGGAGGCGGCCAGGAGCTCGCGACGGGGATTGAACCCGTGACCTCTTCCTTACCAAGGAAGCGCTCTACCACTGAGCTACGCGAGCCAGCGCGACGGGCGGCGCGGCCGGCGCACACGGAGGTGCGCCGGCGCCGCGCCGCCGCGAGCCGGTGCCCCGGCGAGCGGGGTCGGCGCTCGCCGTTCCCCGCCGGGCGCGGAGCCCGGAACCCTGGATCGAGAGCGGGCGACGGGACTCGAACCCGCGACCCTCAGCTTGGAAGGCTGATGCTCTAGCCAACTGAGCTACGCCCGCCCACGTCAGGAGCTGACGAAGGGACTCGAACCCTTAACCTGCTGCTTACAAGGCAGCTGCTCTACCAGTTGAGCTACGTCAGCGCCGGGACAGACTGCTAGTATAGCCAGGGTCTCAAAAACTGTCAAGCGCGCTTCCAGCGCGGGCCGCGGGGTGTGTCCTCCACCACGATCCCCGCGGCGGCGAGCTCCTGGCGGATCGCATCCGCGGTGGCGTAGTCGCGCCGGGCGCGCGCCTCCTGCCGGGCGGCCAGCCGCTCCTCCACCCAGGCCACGAACTGGGCGTCCGGGGCCGGGCCCCGGGCGATGGCCAGGACGCCCAGGACCTCGTCCATGCGGGCGAGGGCGGCGCGGGCGGCCTGGAGGTCGGCCGGGGGCACGGCCGGCCGCTCGTCCAGGGCGGCGTTGGTCCGGCGGACGAAGGTGAAGAGGGCGGCCAGCGCCGCCGGGACGTTGAGGTCGTCATCCAGCCCTCGCTCGAACTCCGCCAGCGCCTCTGCGGCGAGCCCGGGCAGCGGCGAGGCCGGGGCATCCCCGTCCACCGGCGTGGCCTCGAGCCGGTCCTGGAAGTCGGTGAGCCGGCGGACGGCGGCCCGGCTCTCCGCGAGGCCGTCCAGGGAGAAGTCCAGCTCCTTGCGGTAATGGGCGGACAGGAGCTGGAAGCGGATGGCCGCCGGCTCGTAGCCCTGCTCGAGGAGCGCCCGGAGCGTGACCACGTTGCCCAGCGACTTGGACATCTTCTCCGCGTCCATGAGCAGGAACCGCGAGTGCAGCCAGAAGCGGGCGAAGGGCTTGCCGGTGGCGGCCTCGGACTGGGCGATCTCGTCCTCGTGGTGCGGGAAGATGAGGTCCTCGCCCCCGGCGTGGATGTCGAACGTCTCCCCGAGCTCGGCCATGCTCATGGCGGAGCACTCGAGGTGCCAGCCCGGGCGCCCCTCGCCCCAGGGGGCGGGCCAGACGGCGCCGACCCGGCGGTCCTCGGGCTTGGCCGCCTTCCAGAGCGCGAAGTCCCGGATGTCCTCCTTCTCGTAGCGGTCGGAGGCGACGCGCTCGCCCCGGCGAACGGCGGAGAGGTCCACGCGGGACAGCTTGCCGTAGTCCGCGAAGCTGGAGATGTCGAAGTAGACGTCGCCGTCCACCACGTAGGCGTGCCCGCGCTCGAGCAGGCGCTCCACGAGGCGGATCATCTCGGGGATGTGGCCGGTGGCGCGGGGGTAGGCGTCGGCGCGGCGGATGCCGAGGGTGTCCAGGTCCTCCAGGAAGCCGCGGATGTAGGGGGCGGTGAACTCGTCGATGGAGACGCCGGCGTCGAGCGCGCGCTCGATGATGCGGTCATCCACATCGGTGAGGTTCATGACGAACCGGACCTGGTATCCCTTCCACTCGAGGTAGCGGTGGAGGACGTCGTAGAAAACGAACGTCCGGTAGTTGCCGATGTGGGGCAACTGGTAGACGGTCGGGCCGCAGCCGTACATCCCCACGCGGCCGGGCACGAGCGGTTGGAACTCTTCGAGGCTCCGGGTCAGCGTATTGTAGAAGCGCAGTGCCATGTCCGGGTTCTGGCGAGTGTCGGTGCCGCGCCTTCAGCGGAGCAGGCGGATATGGGTGATGCGCCAGCCGGCCGGCTCGCGGACGAGAGCGATGAAGACGGTCCGGCGCTCGGTGACGGTGGTGCCGCGGGCGCGGACGCGCCAGTCGAGCTGGCCGTATGCGCGCTGTGGCGCCCCGCCGACGATGCGGACGGTGCCGGGGCGGACCGAGACGGTCTCGTGGCCCTCGAACATCCGGCGCAGCGCTGCGGCGGCCTGCCGGGACCCGAGCGGCCCGGCGGGGCCGTCGTCCAGCTCGAGGGAGACGCCGGCGCTGGCGACGAAGCTGGCGATGGTCCCGGCGTCGCCGCGGTTCCACGAAGCGGCGAAGCGCGCGATGGTGCTCTCGAGGCCGGACTCCTGGGCGTGGGCGAGGAGCGCGGTCCCGAGGACGAGGGACAGGGCGGCGACGGTGACGCGGGTCATCATGCCGTTGCACTCGCCTGGCCAGCGATCTCCGAGGAGATCCGTTCGACCACGGCGACCGGGTCCGGCGCTGCGGCAATGGACCGACCGATGACCAGGAAGTCCGCGCCGGCGCGAGCGGCCTCGGCCGGCGTGGCGGTCCGGACCTGGTCTGCCGCGTCGTCGCCGGCCGGACGGATCCCGGGGGTGACGACGCGGAACGCGGACCCGTGCCTGCGTTTGATGGTCTCGACCTCGACGGCGGATGCGACGACGCCGTCGAGCCCGGCGTCGGCGGCGAGGGCCGCGAGCCGGGCGACCTCTTCGCGCAGGGAGCGGAGCTCCCTGCCCCAGACCTCTTCGAGGTCGGCGGCGGCGAAGGAGGTCAACACGGTGACGCCGACGACCAGAGGCCCATCGACGCCCGCCGCCTCGCGGGCGGCCCGGAGCATAGCGGAGCCGCCGGTGGTGTGGACGGTGAGCATGTCCACGCCGAGGGTTCGGGCGGCTTCGACGGCGCGCGCCACGGTCGTCGGGATGTCATGGTACTTCAGATCGAGGAAGACGCGCTTTCCGCGGCTCTTGAGCGCGCGCACGATGTCGGGCCCTGCGGCGGTGAAGAGCTGGGCGCCGATCTTGTACCAGTCCACGGCCGGCCCCAGGCGCTCCACGAGGTCGAGCGCGGGCCGGGCATCGGGCAGATCGAGGGCGACGATAATGGTCGACATAGATTCGTCGTGGGCGAACGCGGCGGCCGGCGCGGTCACGGCATCCGACCCGCGCCGATGAGCTCGCGGATGTCCGTGACGCCCGTCCGGCGACCGTACCGCCCGAGTTGGGACAATACACGTCCCGGGGTCCGAGGATCCGAGAAGAGGGCCGTCCCCACCTGTACCAGGTTCGCCCCCGCGAGCAGATACTGCAGGGCGTCGGCGCCGGAGCGGATGCCGCCCGCGCCGATGATGGGCACGTCCACGCGCTGGCGGGCCCGCCAGACCGCATGGACGCCCATGGGCAGGATGGCGGGGCCGCTGACCCCGCCCGACCCGGCGCCGACCACGGGCAGGCGGGTCTCGAGGTCGAAGAGCAGGCCCGGGAACGTGTTGATCAACGTCAATGCGTCTGCACCGGCCTCCACCGCGACCTCGGCCATGCGGCCGATGTCCGGCACGTTGGGCGCCAGCTTCGCGATCAGGGGTCGGCGGGTGAGCGGCCGCACGGCGCGGATGACCTCGGCCAGGAGGTCCTCCCGGGTCGAGAACACGGCGCCGCCCTCCTCGACGTTCGGGCACGACAGGTTGAGCTCGAAGCCGAGGAAGCCGGGCAACGGATCGAGGCGTTGGATCACCCGGACGTAGTCCTCGACCGTACGGCCCGCCACGTTGACCAGGACCTGCGCGCGACGCAGCCGACGGGCCAGCCAGGGGAGCTTCTCTTCGGCCACCCGCTCCAGCCCCACGTTCGCGAGTCCCACGGAGTTGATCATGCCGGCATCGAACTCCGCGACGCGCGGCGGGGGATTGCCCTCCCGCGGCTCCGGTGTGACGGCCTTGATGGCCAGGCCGCCGAGTGAATCGAGGTCGATGAGCCCATCCAGCTCCCTGCCGTAGCCGCACGTGCCGCTGGCCAGGAGCACGGGGTTCTGGAACCGTGCGCCGAGGAGCTCCTGCGCGAGGTTCATCGCAGCGGGTCGCCGAGGGTGTCGCCTCGGAGCGAGTCCGGGCGGAGCGAGTCGGGGAGCAGCAGCACGGTGTCGATCGTCAGGATCGAGTCCATGCGCAGGGAGTCCGCCCGCACGCAGGCGGCGCGCAGGCTGTCGGCCCGGATGCCGCCGATGCCCAGGCTGTCGAGCAAGGCGTTGCAGCCGGCCATGAGGGAGTCTGCGCGCATGGCGGCCCGGAGGCTGTCCAGCCGGGCGAGCGTCTGGACGACCAACGCATCCCGGCGGGTCGCTTCCTCGTCGGCGCGCCGCAGGAGGTCGGACAGGACGCTGGCGAGCGTGTTCTCGGCCTCCTCGTAGCGCGGCCCGGGCTCGCCGCCGGAGAGGGCGAGGAGGTAGACGTTGCCCCGGTGGGCCTCGAGCCGCCGGCGGAGGCGCTCCGCCTCTTCCGGCTCGGGGTCGAGGGCGATCGCGGCGAGCAGCGCCTTGGGCGCCCAGACCGCGGTCGGCGCGACGTCGGCGTAGGCAGTGAACAACGCGCGTGCCACGTGGGGCGCACCCAGCTCGTCGCGCGCCAGCTCACCGGCGGCGAAGAGGGCGAGCGGCTGGCCCAGCTCGGCGGGGAACTCGACGAGCACGCCGAGCGCCTTGAGCGCCTGGAGCAGGCGCCGCGCCTCGCCGTCAGCGATCGCGGGGAGCAGGAGGTCGCGTACGTCGTCGAGGTCCTCCATGTCCCGCGCCGTGGCGAGAGCCCAGCGTGCGAGGACGACCCGGGCGCGATCGGCGATCGGGCCGGAGGCCCGGCCCGCGACGGTCCTGGCCTCGCGCAGCGCCTCCACGCTGTCGCCCGCCGCGGCGAGCAGCTCCGCGCGCCGCAAGCGCAGTGCGGCCCGGGCGGCGGGCGGCCAAGCGGCGGTGGTCACCCCCTCGAGCAGCGCGCTGGCCCGTGCGCTGCCCCACCGCTGATTGGCGCGCGCAGCGAGCGCCGCGATCGAGTCGGCGGCCAGGTGGGCGTCCTTGTCGCGGAAGAGGGCCGCAAACGCCGCGGCCGCCCGATCCGGTCGGTCGAGCTGCACGGCGCGGGCGGCCCACTCGAGTCGGGCCTCCCGTCCCATGGCCCCGCCGATCGCCGCAGCGGCCTCGATGTCGGGCCACGCGCCGTCCTCGTCCGCGAGGGCGAAGCGGGCGCGGGCCCGCCAGAGGCGCGCGAAGGCGGCGAGCTCGCCTCGCTCGCCCACCCCCGCGACCGCGCTGTCCAGCCGGACCACGGCGGCGGCCAGGTCGCCGAGCCGGACGGCGGCCGCGCCGAGGTAGGCGTAGGCGCCGGCCCGGATGCGTGCGTCGTCGGTCTCCCGCAGGAGCCGCTCGAGGGCCGCGGTGGCCTCGCGGTAGTCGCCGCGGGCGAAGTGGGCGCGCCCGATGAGATAGAGCGCGTCGTCGGCCCAGCGGCCGTCGGGGTCACGGCGCAGGCTCTTGGCCGCTTTCTCGATGGCGGCGCCGTAGCTCATGTACGCCGCGCCGTGCTCGCCGCGCATGGCGGCCCGCTCCGCATCCGCGAAATGACGCTTGGCGTTGTAGAGCGCGTTGAAGTACGCGCAGGCAGAGACGGCCAGGCCGACGGCGGTGAGGGAGAGCAGGCGCCTCATGACGCGGACTCTGTCAGCCAGAGGTGCTCGTGCGCGTCGAAGAACTCCTCCACCGCCTCGGCGAGGGCGAAGGCGATCTTCTGCTGGAACTCGGATGTGCCCAGCAGCCGCGCCTCCCGCTGGTCGGAGATGAACGCCATCTCCACGAGAACGGCGGGCATGAACGCGCCGACGAGGACGACGAGCCCCGCCTGCTTGACGCCGCGGTTGGGTCCGGGATGGAAGGCGGCCAACCGGCGCTGCACGATCTCCGCGAGGTTGTTCGATGCGCGGAGGTAGAAGTCGTTGCGCAGCGTGTTGAGGATCGCGCTGAGCTCGTGGCCATCGCCGTTCGCCGCCCTCCCCCCGTTCTCGAACTGCACGGCGGCGTTCTCCATCTCGGCGACGCGCCGCTCGTCCTCGGTGCGCGCCTCGGAAAGGAAGAACGTCTCGAAGCCGCGCGCGGCACGCGGCGCCGAGTTGGCGTGGATCGAGATGAAGATCGCGGCCGGCCTGCCCGCCTTCCAGCGGTTGGCGAGGGCGGGCCGGTCCTGGAGGGCGATGAGCGTGTCCGTGGTGCGGGTGAGGTGCACCTCGTAGCCCTCCCGGGCACGCAGCAACGCGGCGAGCCGGCGGGACACGGCGAGGGTCACGTCCTTCTCACGCAGCCCGTTCGGCCCGATCTTCCCCGGGTCCCGTCCTCCGTGGCCCGGGTCGATGATGACGATCCTCGTGGGCCGGCTCCGGGCCGCCCGCGCCGTCGGGGCCTCGCGCGCCGCCTTGGCGGCCGCGGCGCCCGTGAGGCGGAGCACGCCGTCCTCGTACCGGAGACGGTCGGGGTAGCGCGCGGGCAGCCACTCGACGAAGAACTGGTGAGGCAGGTGCACCGCGCCGCCCGCCCGGTACACCGGCGCGACGAGCTGGACGGTCTCGCCGCCCACGGTGAAGAACGGCGAGAAGAGCTCGAAGTGCAGGGTGTCCCCGAAGAGCACGGCACGGGCCCCTGCGGGCTCTTCCACCCACTGCCCCCCGAGCGCGGCCAGCGCCGTGGCCGGGAAAGCCGGGTGGCCGTGGTGCGTGGCGACGGCGACGCGAACGGGTTCGCCGGCCCCCTCGATCGCGAGCGCGGACGGCTGCGCCGCTGCCCGCAACGGTGTGGCGACCAGCAAGAGGCAGATCAGCCGGATGATCATCTTTCCCGCTTGATCGCCCGTTCGATCTCGCGCTGCGCGGCGCGCCTCTTCAGGTCCTCGCGGCGGTCGTGGAGCTTCTTGCCGCGTGCGAGGGCGAGGGTGACCTTGGCGTAACCGCGGCGGAAATACAGATCGAGCGGGACCAGGGTGTAGCCCTTCTCCCCCAGGGCGCCGACGAGGCGACGGATCTCCCGACGATGCAGGAGGAGTTTCCGCGGCCGCGTGGGGTCCGCGTTCCAGCGGCTGGCCGGGTCGTACGGGCTGATGTGCATCCCGTACAGCCAGACCTCGCCGCCCTCGACGCGGGCAAAGGCCTCGGCCAGGCTGACCTTGCCGGCCCGGATCGACTTGACCTCGGGCCCGGTGAGGACGAGGCCTGCCTCCCAGGTCTCGAGAACGTGGTATTCGTGCAGCGCTTTTTTGTTCCGGGCGATGACCTTGCGCCCATCCCCCTGCGCCTCCTTCGCCCGGTGCCGATTCTTCTCCATGCGGGGAATGTAGGAACCGCCACGGCGCCGGGAAAGCGGCTGGACGCTAGTAAATGAGGACGGGGGTGCCCACCTCGACCAGGTGGTAGAGGGTCCGGGCGTCCTCGTTGGTGAGCCGGATGCAGCCGTGGGAAACCCGCCGCTCGTCCGGGTCCGGGTGCAGCACGAGTTCGGGGCGGCTCGTGCCGTGGATGGCCAGCTCGTAGCCGATGTAGAGCGCGGTGGTGCCGAGCATGGTGGAATCACGGCGCAGCGGCGAGTCGAGGGGAGGCACGGGCAGCCCGGCCTCGACGAACGCCCATTCCGGCTTGATCCATACCGGGTCGAGCTCCTTGCGCTGGATGCGGAAGACGCCCCGTGGGGTCACGAAGTGCCACTCGCGGTTGCCGCCCTGGAGCCGGAAGCCCGTCCCGGTGGCCACCGGGGCGTCCCAGATGGCGCGGCCGTCCTCGATCAGGTAGAGGTGGTTCTCCGCCAGACGGATCACAATGAAGCGCCGGGCCGAAAGGAGCGGCTGCCGCCCCAACGGCTCCGTACCTGGGGCCGGGAAACCGAGGTCGAGGGCGAGCCCGGGCGACCGCGGGATCTGCGCCCGGGCCTCGGGCGGCAGCATCGCCGCGAGCGCCGCGAGCGCCGCGAGCGCCGCGGCAGGGAGGATTCGCCGGCCTCCCCGGCGTCCGGCGTGGGGGCGGCCGCGCGCGACGGCGCTCATGAGAGACGCTCCTTCTGGCGACGGCGGACCCGGTGCATCGCCACCACCTGGGCGACTTCGCCGCCGAGGATGAACGCGATCGCCGAGTAATAGATCCAGAAGATCAGGATCACGAGCGTGGCGAAGCTCCCGTAGGTCGAGCCGAAATCGGCGATGCTGGTGACGTACCAGCCGAACGCCTGCTTCAGGAGCTCGAACAGCACGGCGGTGACGCTGGCGGCGACCAGTGCGGTCGGCCAGTGGATCCTGCGGGCGGGCAGATACCGGTAGATGAGGACGAACATCACCCAGATGAAGGCGAACGCGACCACGCGGCCGTAGAGCACGTCGATCCAGCCCACCTGCTCCGGGTCCAGGCCGAGGAAGCCGATGCCCCGGCGGGTCACGACGTGGAGCAGGACGGTCAGGCCGACGTTCAGCGTGAAGAGCGTCCCTGCCGCGAGCACCATCTGGATGTCGAAGATCTTGCCTTCGATGAGCCCACGCTCCTGGTGGATGTCGAAGACCTCGAGCAGCACGGTCCGCAGCGTCGCCACCAGGCGTGTGGCGATCCAGACGAGGGTGATCGTACCGACGCTGAGCAGGCCGGTGCTCTGGTCGATCACCTCCAGCAGGATCCGACGGATGAGCTCCTCGAACTCCGGGCTGACCGGCGGGAGGCTCTCCAGGATGTACTGCATGAGAGGCTGCGTGGGGTCGGCGGCCTGACGCATCTGGCGCAGGATCGTGCCGCCGATGCCGACGACCGTGAGGAGGAGCGGGACGAAGGCGACCAGCACGTTGAACGCGATCGCGCCGGCCATGAAGAAGATGCGGTCCTCGCCGGCCTTCTCGACGAGGCGGTGGGTGAACTTCGCCGCAGCGGCGAGGGCGGACAGCACGCGCGGCGGTGCGGGCGCTGGCGCGGCGGAGCGCGCGGCCGGAGGGGACGCGGCGGGCTGCGCCGCGGGCGGGTCGTCCGCCGAAGGCCGTTGGAGCTCAGCCATGTGCGCCAAGGTACCCGCACTCCGCGCGCAGGGTCAAGCGCAAGAAGTCGACCAGTGGCGCGGGGTGCGGCGTGGCGGGGCGGGGGGCGTCAGGACGCGGCGTCGGACTCCTCGGAGAGGTCTCCCGCGGTCCCGGCGTCGTCGCCCGCAGAGCGCGGGCGGGACGGGCGCTCGCTGAGCGCTTCGCGCGTCTCGCGGAGCCCGCGCTCCATCGCGGCCCGGGTCTCCCGCGCCGCGCGGCGGCCCGCCTCGACGGCGTGACGCGCGATCTCGAGCCGCTCGTCGATCTCCTCGCGGACCTCGTCCATCGCATCCACGACCGAGTCGCGGACCTGCCGGAGGGCGTCCTCGGCGTTGCGGCGCAGCCGGAGCGCGCCCTCCCGAATGCCGGCGCGCGTCTCCCGCCCGGTCCTGGGCGCCAGGAGGAGGGCGATGCCGGCGCCCAGCAGGACTCCGAAGAGAAAGGACGACACACTGCCCGTGCGGCGCTCCACCACGATCCGGGGGAGATCGTCGTACTCGCCCATGACAGCTCCTTTGCCGTTGTGGTCCGACGTCGGGCCCGTTCGAGCGCGCGCCGCTCAGCGGGCGTCCTGCTCGGCGAAGTAGCCGAGTAGCCGCTCCCGGACGTCCTTTTCCTTGACCCCCAGCATCCGGGCGGTCTTCTTGTAGTCGCCCCCCGTGAAGGCGAAGGTCTTCAGGGTCAGCAGACGCTCGGCCTCCTGGAGCGACGTGCCGACCGGGATGCGGACTTCCTTCTCGTCGAGGTCGAGGTGCCGGGGCTGGAGGTCCGTCACGTCGATCGCCTCTCCCTTGGCGAGGATGACGGCGCGCTCGACGGCGTTCTTCAACTCGCGGACGTTGCCCGGCCAGCGATAGGTCTCGAGGAACTCGATGGCTCCTTCCGTGAAGCCGGTCACCTTCTTGCCGTGGTCCTGGGCGAAGCGGCGCAGGAACTCCTCAGCGAGCAGACGGACGTCGCCGGGCCGGTCACGGAGCGGAGGCAGGGTGATCGGGATGACCGCCAGACGGTGGTAGACGTCCTCGCGCAACTTGCCCGTGCGGAGCGCCTCCTGGACATCCTGGTTGGTGGCGGCGATGACGCGGATGTCCACCCGGATCTCCTTCTTGCCGCCGAGCCGACGGAAGGAGCGCTGCTCGAGGGCGCGGAGCAGTTTGACCTGGATGTCCGGTTCCATCTCCGCGATCTCGTCGAGGAAGAGCGTCCCGCCATCGGCGAGCTCGAAGCAACCGGGCTTCTCGTTGACCGCGCCCGTGAAGGCGCCCTTCTCGTGGCCGAACAGCTCGTTCTCGAGGATCTCGCGGGGGAAGGCGCCGCAGTTGACCGCGATGAACGGGCCTTTCCTCCGGGGCGACTTCTGGTGGATGGCGCGGGCGACGAGCTCCTTGCCCGTCCCGCTCTCCCCCATGATCAGCACGCTGGCGTTGGAGGGTGCGACGGCCTCGATGATGGTGTAGATCTGCCGCATCTCCTCGGACTGCCCGATCATCTCGCCGTAGCGGGTGAGACGCTCGAGGCGCTGCTGGAGCTGGCGGTTGGCCGTCTTGACCTGGTACTTGTCCAGCGCCCGGGGGATGAGGGCCTTGAGCCGCTCGATGTCCAGGGGCTTGGTCAGGTAGTCGTAGGCACCGTTGCGCATGGCCTCGACGGCCGACGCGACGGTGCCTTTCCCCGTAATGATGATGATCTCGCTGTCGATGCCCTTTTCGCGCATGCGCGCGAAGAGCTCGAGGCCGTCGAGCTTGGGCATCTTGAGGTCCGCGAGGACGAGTCCGAAGTCGCCGGTCTGGACCTTCTCCCAGGCCTCCTCACCGTCGGTCGCTGTGTCCGTGGTATACCCTTCCTCGGCGAGGAGCATCTGGAGGCCTTCGGCGACGTGCCGCTCGTCGTCCGCGATCAGCAGCTTCGATCCACTCATGCTCGGAGTCGGTCGGGGCTCCCTGCTGGGAGCGTGAGCGCCAAGTTATTCCTCGCCCCGGCAGAGGGTCAAGCGCCAGGCGCGCGGGGCCAGGCCAGCAGGAAGACCGCGCCGCCCTCGTGGTCAGGCGGCGGCTCGAACTCGATGCGCCCGCCCACCTCTTCGAGCAGCGACCGCGCGACCGCGAGGCCGAGCCCGCTCCGATTGGGCCAGGTGGAGAAGCCAGGGGTTCCGAGGCGCAGCACGTGCTCGGCCGGGATGCCGGGCCCGGTGTCGCGCACGCGGAGCTGGACCTCGTCATGGGCGATGGTGCCCTGCAGCACCAGGTGCCCGCCGTCGGGTTTCAGGGCGGTGAGTGCGTTGTCCACGATGTTGAGCAGGGCGTGGCGGAACGCGAGGCGGTGCATGACGATGAGCGCCCCGCTCCCTGCGGGCACGCGGTCCACGGACACACGCGAGAGAGGAGCGAGGACCGCGATGAGCGGGAGCAGCTCTTCGACTGCGGTGTCGAGCTCGAAGCATTCGGGCCCGCTGGCGCCGGGCCGGAGCAACTGGAACAGCGGTTCCAGGACCTGATTCAGGCGCATCACGTCCTTTTCGAGGACGCGGATCCGGTCGAGCGCGGCCTCGCTCTGGCCGGATGCGAGACGCCGCCGCAGCAGCTCCAGGTTGATGGTCATGGAGTGCAGCGGGTTCTTGACCTCGTGGGCGAGGTCATCCGCCAACCGGCCGACGAGATCGAGCCGGTTCGCCGCGACCTGGTAGGGTGTGGCGACGAGGGTCTCGGGTCTCACGTTGCGTCAGAACGAGTCGTGATGGCGCCCGGGCCGGCGCGTCCCGCCGGCACAAGTATGCCGGGATGCAGGATTTGTTCCGGGTGTGGCGCAAGCACTTGTCGCGCCGCGGTTTTCCCTCGGCCGGGCTCAGGCGCTGATCCAGCGGCCGTCGGGCGCCGGCCGAGCCGGGGGCTGGAAGCCGGACCGGCCGAGGAGGCCGTAGGTGAGGACCTTGCCCAGCTCGACGCCGGGCTGGTCCAGCGGGTTCACCTGGTACAGCGCACCGGCGTAGACGGTGGCGATCTGGAGGGCCATGATCAGCTCGCCGAGGGCGTGCGCGTCCAGGCGCGGGAGGCGGAGGGTCATGTTCATGCGGCCGTGCTCGGCGAGCGCGCTGGCCGTGGCGACCTGCTCGGCGCGGAGGAGTTCACCGAGGGAGTGGCCGCCGAGGTAGCGGAGCTCGTCGATCTCCGGGTAGGCGGAGGGGATGGGGAGGTCGGTCGGCAGCTCGTCCACGGCGAGGAAGGTCACGGTCTTGTCGAACGGGCCCTCGACGTAGAGCTGCACCTGGGAGTGCTGGTCGGTGGCGCCGAGCGCCTTGATGGGCGTGGGCCCGCGATGGACCTCGGCACCCGTGGTGTCCAGGCGCTTGCCGAGGCTCTCCGCCCAGAGCTGGCGGAACCAGTCGGCGCAGGCGTACAGCCGGTCGCTGTAGGCCATGACGACGTGGATGCCGGCGCCCTTCTCCGTGTGGGCCAGGTACTGGAGGGCGGCGAAGAGCCCGGCCGGGTTGTCGGCGAGCTCGTGGGTCCGGCAGCGCTGGTCCATGTCCCGGGCGCCGGCGAGGAGCGCCTCGATGTCAATGCCCACGAGCGCGGCCGGGAGCAGGCCCACCGCGGAGAGCACGCTGAAGCGGCCGCCGACCCCCGGGGGGATGGGCAGCGCGGCGATGTCCTCCTCGCGGGCGAGGCGGCGCAGCACGCCCTTTTCGGGATCCGTGGTGAAGATGAGGTGCCTGCGATAGCCGTCCGGCCCCAGCTCCCGGATCAGCCGCTCCCGCACGACGAGGAACTGGGCCATCGTCTCCGCCGTCGTGCCGGACTTGCTGACCACGTTGAAGAGCGTGCGGCGCAGGTCCAGCCGGTCCAGCAACGGCGCGATGGTCGTGGGGTCCACGTTGTCCAGCACGTACAGGCGCGGGAAGTACTCGCGCGCCTCGCCGTCCAGCTCGTTCCAGAACGGGCGGCACAGCGCCTGGTGGAGCGCGATGGTGCCGAGGGCGGAGCCGCCGATGCCCAGCACGACGATGGTGTCGAAGCTCTGGCCGGCGCCGTCGGCGAAGGCGCGGATCTGTGGGACGAGCCGGTCCTCGTAGGGGAGCTCGAAGAACGCGAGCTCCCCTGCGGCGCGGCGGCGCTCCACCTCTGCGTGCACACCGACGAACGTCTCCGCCGCGCGGTCGAGGGCCTCGGGCGGGAGGCCGCGCTCGCCGATCCGCGGCGCCATCATGTTGTTGTAGTCGAGGACGAGGCGGTCGGCCATGGGTCAAACCTCCACGACGAGTCCATCGTGAGCGGGCTGGATGTCCCGTGGGAGCCGCTCGAGGAGCTCCGCGTGCTTCAGGCGGTGCGTGAGGTGCGTGAGGTACGTGCGCTCGGCGCCGATGGCGCGGGCGGCCTGCACGGCCTCCTCCACCGTCATGTGCGTCGGGTGCGGGCGCCCGAACCACAGCGCGTTGAGCACGAGGACGCGGACGCCGCGGAGCGCCTCCACGGTCTCCGGCGGGATGCGCTTGGCGTCCGTGATGTACCCCAGGTCTCCGGTGCGGAAGCCGATGGCCACATCGTCGCCGTGCGGCACGGCGAGCGGCAGCATGGAGAAGCCGGCGACCTCGACCCGCTCCCCGGGCCGGACCACGGCCAGTCGCACGTTGGGCTTGGTGGTGCCCTCGATGGGCTGGTGCTCCGGGTCGAAAATGTAGGCGAACCGTGCGTTCAACGTGCGGGCGCAGCGTTCGCCGGCGTACGCCGTCAGCGGCTCGTCGCGCCGCACGGTGAAAGCGCGCAGGTCGTCCACGCCGTGCGTGTGGTCGGCGTGGCAGTGGGTGAACCAGACAGCGTCGACGTCCGTCACGCCCGCGGCCAGGAGCTGGAGCCGGAGCTCGGGCGGCGTGTCCACGAGGATGCGCCGCGTGCCGTCATCGTTCTCGAGCAGCGCGGCGTGACGCGTGCGGCGGTCGCGCGGATCGGGCGACGTGCACACCGCGCACTTGCACCCGATGACCGGGATGCCGAACGAGGTGCCGGTGCCGAGGAACGTGAGCTTCACAGTTGCACCACGCGCAGCGTGTTGGTGGTGCCGCGGACGTCGAACGGGATGCCGGCCGTGACGACGACGCGGTCGCCCGGGTTCGCGAGCCCGTGGGTGATGAGGTACTGCCGCGCACACGCGACCAGCGAGTCGAAGGTCGCCTCGCCTGGACAGTGCACGGGGTGGACGCCCCAGACGAGCGCGAGTTGCCGGTACGTCGTCAACTGGTTGCTCACGCCCAGGATCGGCACCGGCGGCCGGTAGCTGGAGACCAGCCGACTCGTGAAGCCGCTGCGCGTGAGCGTCACGATGGCCGGCGCGCCGAGGAGCCGTGCGGCCTCGACGGTCGCCGCGGCGATGGCGTGTTCCGTCGGCGTCGCGCCGGTCCGCAACCGGCGCATCATCGCCGGATCCCGGCTGGGTCCCTCCCCGTAGCTCTGGACGCGCTCGATCTCGTTGGCGATGCGCACCATGACCTCGACGGCCTGGATCGGGTAGCGGCCGGCCGCGGTCTCGCCGGACAGCATCACCGCATCCGTGCCATCCAGCAACGCGTTGGCGACGTCGCTCACCTCGGCGCGGGTGGGCCGCGCCGACTCCATCATCGACTCGAGCATCTGCGTCGCGGTGATGACGGGCCGTGCGTACAGCTTGGCGAGCTGGATGATCCGCTTCTGGGCCGCCGGGACCTTTTCGAACGGGAGCTCCACGCCGAGGTCGCCGCGCGCGACCATGACGGCGTCGGCTTCGGCGAGGATGTCCTCGATGTTCTCGAGCGCGACGTCCTTCTCGATCTTCGCCACGATGAGCGGCCCGGCGCCGATGCGTGCGCGGAGTTCGGCGACGTCGTCCGGGTGCCGGACGAAGGAGAGGCCAATGTAGTCCACGCCGGCGTCCAGCGCGAACGCGAGGTCTGCCAGGTCCTTCTCGGTGAGCGACGGTGCGCTCACGTGCACGCCGGGCAGGTTCATCCCCTTGTTCGAGCGGAGCAGTCCGCCGCGGACCACGCGGCAGACGGTGTGTGGCGGCCGGACCTCCTCGACGCGGAGCTCCATGCGGCCGTCGTCGAGGAGGATGCGGCTGCCGGGCGAGACGTCGCGGGCGAGGTCGGCGTAGGTGGCCGGGATCTCGCCGGGCTGGGCCATGCCCTCGGGCGCGAGGACGACGAGGGCGCCCTCGTCGAGCTGCAGCGGGTCCTGGAGTGTGCCGGTCCGGATCTTCGGGCCGGCGAGGTCGGCGAGGATCGCGAGCGGCTTGTTCAGCGCGTCCGCGGCCTCGCGGGCCCACTGGATGACGCGCGCGTGCTCCTCGTGGGTGCCGTGCGCGAAGTTGATGCGAATGACATCGACGCCGGCCGCGATCAGCGCGCGGATCCTGTCCGGCGCTGCGGTCGCGGGGCCGACGGTGGCGACGACTTTACTGCGCATACGGAAGCGCGCTTCAAGCATGGGTGTGGGTGGGAACCTCGCTCCACACCACCGCGCCGCCGACGGCCGTGGCCAGGCACCGGAGGCGCAGGAGGGCGGGAGCGTCCAGTTCGAGTGGGTCCTCGTCCCAGGCGACGAAGTCGGCCGCCGCGCCGGGCGCGAGGGTGCCCAGGAAGCCGGCCACGCCGGCGGCGAACGCCGGGCCTGCGGTGTAGGCGCGCAGCGCGTCCGCGGGGCTGAGCCGTTCGGCGGGGAACCAGCCGTCGGCCGGCTGGCCGTCCAGGTCCTGGCGGGCGACGGCGGCGAACAGGCCGCGCCGCGGGTCCACGGGCTCGACGGGGGCGTCGGAGCCGAAGGCGAGAACGGCGCCGCCGTCGCGGAGAGAGCGGAACGCGTAGGCGCCGCGGCAGCGCTCGATGCCCCAGTGCCGCTCGGCCGCCCGCCAATCGGTGATCAGGTGACACGGTTGGACGGACGCGATGATGCCGCCGGTTCCGAGGCCGGCGAAGCGCTCGGGCGGACACAGTTGCACGTGCTCGATCCGGTGCGGGAGGGCCGGCCCGCGGGCGGCCGGATCGGAGAGCACGTCGACGGCCAGCGACACGGCCGCGTCGCCGATGGCGTGGACCACGGACGCGATGCCGGCGTTCGCCGCCCGGCGGACCGTCTCGCGGAACTCGTCCGCCGGCAGCACCTGGATCCCGTGGTCGCGACTGCCGGTGTACGGCTCCCGCAACCACGCCGTGCGTGACCCGAGCGCGCCGTCCAGGAACATCTTGACGCCGCCGATCCGGATCCATTCGCTGCCGAAGCCGCTGCGCAGGCCGATGCGGATCGCCTCGTCCAGGGCGGCGAGGGGGAGGTGCACCAGCACGCGCAGGCGGAGGAGGTCGCGGGCGCGAAGCCGCTCGAGGAGCGGCAGCGGGTCCGGGCCGGTGATGTGGATGTTGGGCAGGCAGTGGACGGCCGTGATCCCGTGCCGGTGCAGCTCCGCCTGCGCGTCCAGCAGCGCGGCCTCCGCGTCGGCGTCCGAGACGGGGGGGATGCTGCGGACCACGAGCTCGGCGGCACGCTCCAGCAGCAGCCCCGTGGGCCGCCCCTCTCCGTCGCGGACGATGCGGCCGCCCACGGGATCCGGCGTGTCTGGGCCGATCCCGGCGTGCTCGAGGGCTGCCGTGTTGACCCAGAGGGCGTGCATGTCGTGGCTCTGCAGCGCGACGGGGCGGCCGGGGGCGGCGCGATCCAGCAGTTCCCGCGTCGGCGCGGTCCTCCAGCGGTGGGGGTTCCAGCCGCGGCCGCGGATCCAGCCGGAGCCGCGGCCCGCGTGGCGGGCCACCAGGTGCGCCGCTTGCTCGGGGCTCGCGGCGGCGGCGAGGTCGATCTCGCGCCGAGCGAACGCCCACTCGACGAGGTGGATGTGGGCGTCGGCGAGCCCCGGCGTGAGCGTCGCGGGGCGCAGGTCGAGCGTCCGGACCCCGGGCGCCGCGCGGCGGAGCTCCTCGGCCCTGCCGGCGGCGAGGACGCGCCCGTGCTGGACGAGGAGCGCGTCGGGCCGGGCGCCGTCCGGGGTCGCGGCGGGATCCAGCGTGTGGATCCGACGCGCGAGGACGAGGAGCGGAGCCTCCGAGCTCACTGCGTCGCGGTGCCGGTGAGGCCCTCGTGGACGAGGCGGGCGAGGTCGGCGATCAGCACGTGCGCCTCGTTGTCGGTCCGCCAGCTCCTGTCCTGGTTCTCCTTGGTGAACACGCACAGCACGTAGTCTCGTGCCGGCTCACGCGAGGAGACGATGCCGCAGTCGTGCCGGGCGGCGTCGATCGAGCCCGTCTTGTGGGCGACGGTCGTGCCGGCGGGCAGGTAGCGCGGGATGGCGTCCGTGTAGAACTGTGCGCGCAGCATGCGCAGCATCTCCCGGGACGCCTCGGGCGAGACGGCCTCGCCGCGATGGATCATGGCGAACAGGCGGGCCATCTCGTTGGGCGTCGTCACACCGAGCCCCCAGCGGGCGGAGGAGTCGGGCGCGACGCTGCTGGAGCGGTCGAAGACCTTGCTGTGGAGCGCGGTCCGCGGCAGCCCGAGGGAGTCCATCCGCGCGGTGACGGCCCGGATGCCGACCTTGTCGACGAGCAGGTTGGTGGCCGTGTTGTCGCTGAGCGCGATCATGAGGAACGCCGCGTCCCGGACGGTGATCTGGAGCGGCGCGGTGAGGTACTGGAGGACGCCGGAGCCCGGGCGCTTGTCGACGTCGAGCATGACGATGGGGTCTTCGAGGCGGAGGCGCCCGTTTTCCACCTGGTGGAAAACTTCCACGAGAACGGGTACCTTGATGACGCTGGCCGTGGGGAACGGCTCGTCACCGCGGATGCTGAGCGTGTCGCCGGTCGCCAGGTCGATGATCGCGAGGCCGACCACGCCCTGGTGGCGGGCGATCCGTTCCTCGAGGGCGGGCCGAAGCGACCGGAGCGGCTGTTGGGCCGCGGTCGGGTCCGGCACAGCGAGGGCGAGGAGGGCCAGGGGCACTGTGAACACGCGTCGCGAGCCGCGCCTGGCGCGAGCACGGGATGTGGTCGTGGAGCAGCGCATCGGAATGGCATCCTCTCCTTGGGTCGAACCGGAGGAATCCTAAAGGTGCCGCGGCGCGGGCGCAAACCGCGCGCGGGAGCCAGCGCGGGTCGGGACAGATGGAGTACGTACAGGAGAACGAGCGGCTGGCGGATGTGGCGGAGGAGGTGGGTGCGGCGGACCTCGTGGCGGCGGACACGGAGGCGGCGGGATACCATCGCTACCACGATCGCGTGTGCCTGCTCCAGCTCGCGACGCGCACCGCGACGTACGTGGTGGACACGCTCGCGGTGACGGATCTGACGCCGCTCGCCGGGGTCTTCGCCGCGCCGGACCTGGAGGTGGTCTTCCACGACGCGGACTACGACCTGCGCATCCTGTACCGGGACTTCGGTCTGCGGGTCCGTGGCCTGTTCGACACGAAGCTGGCCGCGCAGTTCCTGGGCGAGCCGGCCATCGGGCTGGCGAGCCTGACGGAGAAGTACCTCGGGATCCGGTTGGAGAAGAAGCACCAGCGCGCGGACTGGGCGCAGCGGCCGTTGCCCGACTACCTCCTCGAGTACGCCGCGGAGGACACCCGCCACCTCCCCGCCCTGCGGGACCGGCTGAAGGCGGAGCTGGAGGCCCGGGGGCGGCTGGGTTGGGCGGAGGAAGAGTTCCGGATCGCGGAGGCCGAGGTCCGCGACGCGCCGGCGAACGGGGCCGACGCCTACCTCCGGCTGAAAGGGACCCGGGACCTGACCCCGCGGCAACTGGCGGCGCTGCGCGAGCTCTACGCGTGGCGCGAGCGGACGGCGCAGGAGCGGGACCTGGCGCCGTTCCGGATCCTGACGAACGAGGCGATGATCGAGATCGCGCGGCAGTCGCCCCGGACCGTCGTCGGGCTGATGCAACTGCGGGGCGTGCCGCGGTCGCTCTCGGAGCGGGCCAGCCGCGAGATCCTGGAGGCGCTCGAACGGGCACGCTCGCTGCCGGAATCCGAGCTCCCGGTCCGGCCGCAGGGTCCACGGCGGCCACCGCCGGCCCCCGATTTCGATGAGCTGGTCGAGCGGCTCCGGGCCGCGCGGGACCGGGCGGCAGATGCGCTGCAGATGGACCGGGGCTTCCTGATGCCCCGCGCCCAGCTCGAGGAGGTGGCGCGCCGCAAGCCCCGGACGCTGCAGGAGCTCGCGGAGATCCCGGACGTCCGCCGCTGGCAGGTCGAGGCGGTGGGCGACTACCTCCTCGAAGCGCTCAGCCGGGGCTGAGCGGGGCGCACCCGCCAGCCCCGGGGCGGCCAGGGGCCCTCAACGCCGCGCGCGACGGCGCGCTCCTGGTTCCCGCGCAGGATCCCCCGTCGCCCTTGCCGACGCCGCGCCGCCGTCTGCCGGGCTGCGGCGGTCAGCGGACCGGGCCCGCCCCGCCGTCGAGGTGGACCGAGAAGCCGAAGTGGTGCGTGGCGCCGAGCGGCCCTGCGCCGCGGTAGGCGTAGTCGAGCCCAAAGCGGCCGAACGCGATCCCCGCTCCCACGGTCAGCGGGGATGCGGCGTCCCCTGACGCGACGCGGCCGTCGAAGCCGGCCCGGGCCAGGAGACCGATCCCCGCGCCGTTGCGGTACACCGCTTCCAGGCCTGCCGCCAAGGCGGAGCGCTCTTCGACGTGCACCCCCTCCACGGCGACGGTCGTGCGCACGCCGCCGAGGTCGGCGAGGTCGGCCGCCAGCGCCGCGCGCACGGTGCGAGGGAGCGGCGAGCCTCGGCCCACTCCCGCGGCCCGTCCCACGTTCTGGACGGCGACGCCGAGCTGGAGGCGGCCGCGGAGCAGCCCGGCGGCCGCGCCCAAGTCCACGGCGAAGCCCTGGTCGCTCGCGCCGGCGAGACCGAGGTGCAGCGCCTTCGCGGCGGCGCCGACCCTCACCGCGGGCCCCAGCTCCAACCCTGCCCCGACGACCGCGAGCGCCTCCCCGCCCTCGGTGGTCTCACCGGTCGGCTGGCCACGCTGCCCGCCGTAGGCGGGATCGGGCTCGAGCACCTCCACTTCCCCCAGGTCCAGGTAGTGCACCCCGACCCCGAGGGCGAGGCGGCCCGTGGGGAGCGTGGCCGCGATAGAGCCGGCGGCGACCCCGACCGGATACACGTGGTACGCTGCAGCGACGGCCCGGGGCGCGCCCGCGAGCCGGCCGGGGTTGTAGAACAGCGCGTACGGATCCCGGGCGAGCGCCGCGTAGGCGCCACCCAGGGCGAGCGGGCGGGGCGCCGGCGCGAGCTGCAGCACGATCGCCGACGCGCCGCCGGCGCCGTCCTGCGCGCCGACGGGCGCCGTCGCCGCGGCGAGCAGCGCGAGGGCAACGGGGACGAGGCGCATACGCGGGCTCATGAGCGCACAACGAAGATCTTGCGGACGACGCGCGTCCCCGGGAACTCGACCACGAGGTAGTACGCGCCGGACGCCACGGGGCTGCCGCGGTCGTTGCGCAGGTCCCAGTTCGCGCTCCGCTCGCCGAGCACGCCGGCGAGGTCGCGGACGCGCTGTCCCGCGATGGTGTAGACCGCCGCGGCGCGGGGACGCTCCTCGTAGTTGATCGTGAGCGAGCCGCTCCGGACCGGGTTCTCCGACAGGTTGAGGCGCTCGTCGGCCGCGAGCACGAAGGTGATGCGCTCGCCGGACTCCACGGGGTTCGCGCCGCCGGAGAAGCGGTCTTCGGCGCCGGAGATCGTCCCGCGGGTGCGGGTCTCGGCCGGCAGATACCGGGCGGCGAACCGCGCTCCGTTGGGCGCCGCGCCGCTCAGCTCGAGCATGACGAGGTACGTGTGCCGTGTCCCGGCGGGGACGACGGGGCCGGCCTGGAACCGGGCGACGTACGGCGCGCCGTCGAGCGGCGCGGGGATCGCGGCGCGGACCGGCTCGCCGGGGCTGGCGACCCCGTCCTGGTCCTGGTCGAGGACGAGCTGGAGTCGGGCGCCGGGGTCCTTGCCGGTGAGCTCGAAGCCGAGGCGGGCGAGGGTGACGGCCTCGACCGAATCGGTCTCGGCTGTGACGGCCAGCAGGGGCACCCGCGCGCCGCGGGCGCCCTGGATCCGCTCCGGCGCGGGCAGTGGCCGGACTTCCAGTCTGACGGTGCCGGCGGGCAAGCCGATCGCGTGGACGGCGCGTTCCACGTCCAGCTTCCCGTGCCCCCACTGCGGGTTGGGCGAGCCGTCCGGCCCGCCCGTGTACGGGTGCAGCGCGAAGGCGTCCCGGCGCGCGTGGGTGGTGAGCAGCTCCCGCAGCTCATCGGGCCCGAGGTGAGGTTGGAGCTGGAGCAGCAGCGCGGCGGCGCCCGCGACGTGCGGCGCGGCCTGGCTGGTCCCCAGCAGCGCAGCGTGGACGCCGTCGGCTTCCACGAACGTCGGGAAATCGCTCCAGATGCGGCCGCCCGACGCCCGGGCGGAGATCACGAACTTCCCGGGAGCGGCGAGTTCGGGCTTGAGCGCCTCGTCGCGACGGGGGCCGGGCGCGCTGAAGAACGCAATGTCGCCGACCGGCTCGCGGAACGGGAACGAGACCCGTCCGCCGTCCGGCCCGTCCCACTCGTGGCGGGTGGCGTACGCCGCGACGGTGATCGCGCGGCTTGCGGTGCCGGGGGCCCCGACGAGGTAGGCGTTCGTCGCCGGGTCCAGGAGGGTGGCGCGGGTCGGGTTCTCGAACGAGTACCCCGTGAGCCAGAGGTGGTAGGTCCCGTCCCGCACCGCGTCGCCCTGGAGACGGATGGTCCACCGGCCGGTGTCCGGCGGCGCCGTTTCGATCGAGTCGAAGAGGATGATCAGGGCCTGGTGGTCGCCGTTGGCGGGGTGCGGGCCGCCGGCGGCGTTGTCGATGTAGACCGCGCCCCCGGGCGTCGCGACGACGGTGGTGTCGCCGGTGGCGACGGCGACGGTATCGCCGCGAGGCGAGACCACGGTCACGGTGAGGGAATCGCCGCCGTCGTACCACAGCTCGAGGACGGCGGCATCGCTGATGCTGCCCGGGTTCGGCGTGTACGGCGGGATCATCAGGCCGTGCTCCGCGGCGGCGCCGGGCGCCACCCGGCCGTGGGCGTGCGTCGCCGTGCGGACGAACGCGGGCTGCTCGTTGCCGTTGTACCCTGCGTTCCCCGCGGCGGCCACGATGATCCGTCCCGGGCCCGTGAGCGCGTCGAGCGCCTGCTCGAACGCCATGGACCCGTCGTGCGGGCCGGCCTGGGTGGTGAGGGAGAGCACGACGACGGCGGGGCGGCCCAGCTCCGCGGCGCGGGCGAAGATGTACGCCACGCCGTCCAGCGCCCGGTCGGTGGTGAAGCTGCCGTCGCCGCCCTTGACGATGATCAGGTCCGCGGCCGGCGCGACGCCGGTGTAGCGGTACGCCGGCAGCCCGTTGCCCGTCGCGGCGCCGGTCCCGGCGGCCGTGCCCGCGACGTGCGTGCCGTGGCCGACGGCGTCCACCAGCGGGCAGGTGCCTGCATCGATGGCGGCGGCCGTGCATTCGTGGCCGTAGTCGAACACGTGGGGGCCGACCCGCCCTGGCGGCGTGCCCGCCGTGGCAGACTGGTCCCACGCGTAGAGGACGCGCGTCCTGCCCTCGGCATCGCGGAAATCCTCGTGGGCGAGGTCGAGGCCGGTGTCGTAGACGCCGATGATCACGCCCTGGCCTGCGAGCCCGAGGAAGCGATCGCCCTCCCGCTGGCGCAGGCGGTGGACCCCCACCTCATCGGCGCCGATGTCGTTGGCGAGCGCGCCCGAGGCCAACGCGAACGGCGAAGCGCGCCAAGGGGGCGCGGCCGGCGAGCCGTAGGCGCGGACGAGCGTTCCGAGGTCCGTGACGCCGATCGGGCGGAGCGCCGCCGCGGCCTCGATGTGGCGGACGGCCGGGTCGGCGGCGAGGGTGGGCAGCGCATCCAGGGGGATACGCGCCGAGACGATGTCCCCCGCGCGCGCCCCGATCCGCGCCCCGGCCCGCACCAGCGCCGCCTCGCCGCCGGGCCCGAGCCGGACCAGCGCGCCCACCAGGAGCCGGCCGGCGGGATCCGGCTCGAGGGAGGCGAAGCCGGGCACAACCTCCCGGGCCGACGGTCGCGTTTCCAGGGGACGGGCCCGGCCTGGCGCCGCCCGCGGCGCGGCGACGGGAGCCGGCGGCGAGCCGGCAGCGAGAGCGCGCAGCGCGAACCGGAGGGCGGGGTCCACGCGCGGCGCCTCCTGAGCGGAGGCGCTCCCGGCCGCGAGCAGGAGCGCGACCGCGAGCCGAGCCGATCGGTGCAGACGTCGCAGACGGTCGGGCACGGGCAGCGATCAGGCCTGCCAGGGGTCGAAGCCGAACGTCAGGTAATCGGAGGGTCGGCCGCTGACGGCGTCCGCCGCCCGGTCGAGCTGGTCGAGGGTCTCCTGGTCCAGGCCGGCGCCGCGAGCCGCATCCCGGATGGCGTTGAGCAGCGCGCGGACCTCGTCGGGTCGCAGGAGGACGTAGGCGCGCGGGTCCGGCCCCTGGCCGCGAGGATGGATGACCAGCGTGACGAGGTCCGTCTCGCGGGAGATCTCCCAGACGTCCGCCGTCTTGCGCAGCAGCTTTTCGGCCGTCTTGAGGTCGGCGTGGAGCAGCCGGACGAGCTGCTGGACCTCCCGGTCCGCGGTCTCCTCCCGCTGACGGGCGTAACGGCGGCCGAGCGCTTCCGCCGTGTCGGCGGCGCGGCGTTCGGCGGCGCGGCCCAGGACCTCGCTCACGTGCGCGTAGATGCCAAGGACCAGCGGTACGGGGTCGAGCGCGATGCGCATGGTCCCTCCTCGGTTCCCCTTGCCGTGCACGGGGCGGCACGCGCGCGCCACGCGGCTCGTCCTGTCGGGCCGCCGTGGCTGGCGCCGCAGCGCGTCAGATGCGATTATGCCGGCGCCAAGGATGGCTCCCCAAGGGTTGCGCGTCAACGGAGGAGCGGGATGCAGAGAGGAACGACGCTCGGTGTCTTGATCCTGGCGGCGGCGCTCGCCGCCTGCAACGGTTTTCCCGATCTGGTTCCGGCGGAGGAGGCCCGGACCCGGCCGCCCGAGCCGCTGGTCGAGCAGACGGCACGCGTGTTGCCCGAGCCGCCGGCCGGGCTGCCGGCCGAGATCAGCGGCGTGGCCGGCCGCACGTGGGTGATCGCTGCCCGGGACCAGCGGTTGCCGGCGTCTGCCCTGCGGCCGGCCGGGCTCGCGGTCGCCGGCAGAGAGGTCTACGTGCTCACGTGGGACGAGCCGCCGTACGAGCGGCTGTTCGTTCCCTCGCGGCCTGGCGTGTACGTGGAGTACCGCGAGCTCTGGCAGTAGCGCCGCGGCCCGCCGGCGGACAGACGGGCCGGCGCAGCCGCGACGAACGGCGTTCACACCGGCAACGATGGGTCGCCCCCGGCCTGTCGTTGCCGGTTTTTCCTCGGAATGCCCATGGACCAGCGCTCCTTTACCCGCCGCGCGTTCGCCGCCGCGGCCGCCTCGGCGCTGGGCGGGGCGTGGCTCCTCGTGCACCTGCCCGCGGCCGAGGCGGCTGCGGCCTGGGCGAGAACGGCGGCGCGCGAGCGGCGCGGCTTCCAGGTCCTGACCGCCGCCGAGGCGCGGACGCTCGAGGCGGTCGCCGAGCAGATCCTCCCGTCCGACGACACACCGGGCGCCCGTGATCTGGGCGTGATCCACTTCATCGACCGCGCACTCGCCTCGTTCGCGGCGTGGATGCTGGAGCCGATCCGGCAAGGGGTCGCGGACCTCCAGGCCCGGGCGTGGCACGCGGGCGCCCCGAGGGAAGGGTTCGCGGCGTTGCCGCCGCAGCACCAGCGCGAGCTGCTCACCGCGGTCGAGTTCACCGACTTCTTCTTCCTCACACGCACGCTCACGCTGCTGGGCGCGTTCGCGGACCCGGCGTATGGCGGGAACCGGGATGGCGCCGGTTGGCGCCTGATCGGATTCGAGAACCGCGGCGCGTACCGGCCGCCGTTCGGCCACTACGACCGTGCGTACACCGCCGGGCCGCTGGACGGAGGAGGCGCATGAGGCGTCCCACGGTGCGCTACCCCACGCGCTCGGAGGTGGACTTCGTCATCGTGGGCTCGGGCGCGGCGGGCGGCGTGCTCGCCAAGGAGCTGGCGGAGAGAGGCTTCCACGTCGTGGTCCTGGAACAGGGGCCCTACCGCCAGCCCGGCGAGTTCCGCCACGACGAGCTCGCGAGCTGGTACACCGCCGAGGTGCTGGGCTCGCCGCAGGACCATCCCCAGACGTTCCGGCGCACGGAGCACGAGCAGGCGCGGGTGCGGCAGCACGGGCCGCCACCCCTCCTGTTCGCGCGCTGCGTGGGCGGCAGCACGGTTCTCTTCACGGGGAACTACTGGCGCTTCCACGAGATCGACTTCGTCGAGCGCAGCCGGTGGGGGCCGATCGCCGGCACCGGCTTCGCCGACTGGCCGATCACCTACGCGGAGCTGGAGCCGTACTACACGAAGGTGGAATGGGAGATCGGCGTGTCCGGGACGCCGGGGCCGCATGACCCGCCGCGGTCGCGGCCCTACCCGTTGCCGCCGCTGCCGGTGAAGTCCTCCGGCGTACTGCTCGAGCAGGGCGCACGCAAGCTGGGCTGGAAGCCGTTCCCCGCGCCGCTGGCCATCCTCTCGCGCCCCTATCGGGGGCGGGCGGCCTGCATCCATTGCGGCTTCTGCATGATGTACGGCTGCGAGGTCGGCGCGAAGTCTTCGGCCCTCGCGACGATGATCCCCCGGGCCGAGGCGACCGGCCGCTGCGAGGTGCGGGCGCAATGCACGGTCTTCCGCATCGAGACGGATGCCCGCGGACGAGCGCGCCGCGTGCTCTACTGGGACGCCGACGGCCGCGAGCACGCACAGCGCGCCCGCGCCGTCATCCTCGCCGCCAACGGCGCCGAGACGCCCAGACTGCTGCTCCTGTCCGAGTCCAGCCTCTTCCCGCACGGGCTCGCCAACTCCAGCGGGAAGGTGGGCAAGTACCTGATGTTCAACGGTCAGGCGTACGCGTACGGCCTGTTCGAGCACCCGCTCAACGAGTACAAGAGCGTCCAGGTCACGCGCGTCGTGCACGACTTCTACGACGCGGACCCGGCGCGCGGCTTCTACGGCGGCGGCGCCATCGATGCGCGCTTCTCCTTCGGCCCCGCGATGTTCGCGCTCTTCGGCATGCCGCTGGACGCCCCGCAGTGGGGACCCGAGTTCAAACGCAACCTGAGGGAGTACTTCACGCGCACGGTGGAGATCAACGCGCACACCACGTCGCTGCCGCTGGAGTCGAACAGCATCTCGCTGGACCCGGACGTGAAGGATCGCTGGGGCCGGCCGGCGATCCGGGTGACCTACAGGGACCACCCGGACGACCTCGCGACCATGCGCTTCCTCCAGGAACGGGCTCGCGAACTGCTCGAGGCGGCGGGCGCGCGGCGGATCTGGACCGTGCCCGTCTCCGAGTCGCTCGGCGGCGCCCACCTGCTCGGCACGTGCCGTATGGGCGACGACCCGCGCGAATCCGTGGTGGACCGCGACCACCGCGCGCACGACGTGCCCAACCTCTTCATCTGCGACGGCAGCAGCTTCGTCACCTCGGGCCGCGGGCAGCCGACCATGACGATCCAGGCGCTGGCGTTCCGGGCAGCGGAGCGCATCGCGGCGTTCGCGGCGAGAGGCGAGATCTGAGCCGGCGCCACGGTCCTCCGGAGGCCACGCTGGACCGGACGGAGAGCGCCCTCCGCGTGGCGGACAGCCACGGGAGGGCGCTCCGGATCGACGGTCACGGAGACCGGCCAGAGCCGGCGCCGCCACCGACACTCAGCCGCACTCGCTGTAGCCGCACGACGGGCACTTCATGCAGCCCTCCATGTAGACCAGCTCGGAGGCGCATTCGGGGCAGGCGCCCGTGAGCGTCGCACCGGGATCGTAGGCCAGGAAGTCGAACCGGGTCTGGGCCTGCGGCTGCGGCCGGGCGCCGCCCATCCCGGAGCCGGCCCCCACCGGCTGCATGATCGGCAGCTCCTCCTGCACGCCCTCCTTCTCGCGCATGTGCTGCGCAATGGCCTGCGCGATGGCGTCCGGCACCGACAGCACCTTGTTGGGCCCGACGCCGACGGCGCGGTCGCACGAGATGCCACGAAGCTGCTGGTGGATGTCGGTGATGGGGATCCCGCTCCGGAGCGCGAGCGAGATCAGCCGCCCGATCGCCTCCACATCCGCCATCGCCGCGCCGCCCGCCTTGCCGAGGGTGGCGAACAACTCGAACGGCCGGCCCTGGTCATCCTCGTTGATGGTGACGTAGAGGTCGCCGAGCGGGCTGGGCATGCGACGCGTGGTGCCCCGCAGCACATCGGGCCGCGACCGCTTCTGACGCCGCCGCTGATGCCGCGCCTCCTCCTCTTCGAGCCGCTTGCGCAGCTCCTCGTTCTCGTGCTGGAGACGGTGCAGCTGCTCCCGCGCGTCCGCGAGCTGCGCCTCGAGGTCCGCCGCCTTCGCTGCCGCGCTCGCCACCTCCTTGGCCGTCTTGCCGGTGGACAGCACCTGCGCCGGGCGAGAGCCGTCGCGGTAGACGGTCACGCCCTTGCAGCCCAGCTCGTACGCCATGAGGTAGATCTTGCGGACGTCCTCCTCCGTCGCCTCCTGCGGGAAGTTGCACGTCTTCGAGATCGCCGAGTCCACGAACTCCTGGAAGGCGGCCTGCATGCGGATGTGCCACTCCGGCGTCACGTCGTGCGCCGTGACGAAGACACGCTGGACATCGGCCGGCACTTCGTCGAAGTGGATGTGGCCCTCCTCGGCGATCCGCCGCATCAGCTCGTCGGAGTACCAGCCCTGCTCCTTGGCGATGCGCACGAAATCCTTGTTCACGTCCGGCATCAGCACGCCGGCCTGGTTGCGCATGAACGCCACGGCGAACAGCGGCTCGATGCCGCCCGAGCAGTCCGCGATGATCGAGATCGTGCCGGTCGGCGCGATCGTGGTGACGTTGCAGTTGCGCAGACGGCGCATCGGCCGGATGCGCGAGCCGTCCGCCGCCCGCGCACAGGTCTCGTCCGGACCCCAGATGCTGCGCTCCCATTCCGGGAACACGCCGCGCTGCTCGGCCAGCCGCTCCGACTCGCGCTTCGCCTCGTCATCGACGAAGTGCATGAGGCGCCGTGCGAGCCGGATCGCTTCCTCGCTGTTGTACGGAACGCCCACGCGCACCAGCAGGTCGGCCCAGCCCATGATGCCGAGCCCGATGCGCCGGATCCGGTCCGCCAATTCCCGGATCTCCGGCAGCGGGTAGTTGTTGGCGTCGATGACGTTGTCCAGGAAGTGCGTCGCCAGGTGCACCGTCTGGCGCAGCCCGTCCCAGTCCACCCGCTCCTCCACCGGCGTGCCGGGCGTCCAGTCGGTCCGCGCGAACGCGCCGACGTTCACCGACCCGAGGTTGCACACGTCGTACGGCAGCAGCGGCTGCTCGCCGCACGGGTTCGTGGCCTCGTACTGGCCCAGGTGTGGCACCGGGTTGTACGCGTTCGCCCGATCGATGAAGAACACGCCCGGCTCGCCCGTGGCCCATGCTCCCTTCACGATCAGGTCGAAGATCTCCCGTGCATCCTCGTACCTCACCACCTGACCCGTGCGCGGGTTCACGAGCGGGTACTTCTCGCCCCTCTTCACCGCCTCCATGAAGGCATCCGTGACCGCCACCGAGATGTTGAAGTTCGTCACCTGCGTCACGTCCTCCTTGCAGGTGATGAACTCCCGGATGTCGGGGTGGTCCACGCGCAGGATGCCCATGTTCGCGCCGCGCCGGGTGCCGCCCTGCTTCACCACCTCCGTGGACGCGTCGTACAGCTTCATGAAGCTCACCGGCCCGCTGGCCACGCCCATCGTCGAGCGCACCACATCACCCGCGGGGCGCAGGCGGCTGAACGAGAAGCCCGTCCCGCCGCCCGACTGGTGCACCAGCGCCATGGCGCGCAGCGTGTCGTAGATCCCATCCTTGCCGTTGGACAGCGCGTCCTCCACCGGCAGGACGAAGCACGCCGAGAGCTGGCCCAGCGGACGCCCCGCGTTCATGAGCGTGGGCGAGTTGGGCTCGAAGAGCCGCGTCGTCATCAGCCGGTAGAACTCGCGGGCCAGCGCCTCGACCGCGCCGGGGCTGGCGCCGTAGCGCTCGTCCACGGCCGCGATCACCCGGGCGACCCGCCAGAACATCTCCTCCGGCTCCTCGATCGGCCGCCCCGTCTCGTCCTTCCGGAGGTAGCGGCGAGCGAGGATGATCCGCGCGTTGTCCGACAACTGGGCGGGCGGCAGGTCGTCGGGCAGAGGCGGGGAGCTGGGGAAGCCGGGCCTGTTCGCGAGGGCGGTGTCGCGGTCCATGGGTTCTCCTCGATTCAACGCTGTAAGGAAAAAAGACGGGTAGCCGTCAGGACGACCTTGCTCCAGGGGCGGCCTCCGTCGGGACGCCGCCCGGGACCTGCTCCGGGTCCACCCAATATGTTGGGGGGCGGCAATGATACCACCGCGAGATGTGGTGGTCAAGCCTCTCGTCAGGGGCGCAAATCTTGTACCCCCGAACGGCCGCGCCGCTCCTCCGGACGGCACGGGACCGGCAGGCCGATCGGGGGCGCGGACGGCAAAAGGGGGCCCGGTGGCCAAACGGGAGTTCCACATTGGCGCGGTCCTGCGGCGGGTCAGGCGGGCGGTGGCGGGGCTGCCGAAGGCGGCGCTGTTCGAGCTGGCCGAGGCGGGGCACCGGACGGTGTTCGAACAGGTCGCGGCGTGCATCATCTCGACGCGGACGCGGGACGAGGTGACGCTGGCGGCTGCGCAGCGTCTGTTCGCTGCGGCGCGGACGCCGGCGGCGGCGGCACGGCTGGGGGTGGTGGGGCTGGATGCGCGGATCCGGGGCTGCACGTTCCACGAACGGAAGGCCGCGCAGATCCACGAGATCGCGCGGCGGGCGCTCGCGGAGCGCGGCGGTGACCTGCCCTGTGACGAGGAGGTGCTGCGGTCGCTGCCGGGAGTCGGTGCGAAGTGCGCGAACCTGGTGCTGGCCATTGCGTGCGGGCAGCCGCGGATCGGCGTGGACGTCCACGTGCACCGGGTGACGAACCGGTGGGGCTACGTGCGGACGAGCCGACCGGAGGCGACAGCCAGGGCGCTGGCAGAGAAGCTGCCGCGTCGCTACTGGGTGGAGATCAACCGGCTGCTGGTGCCCTTCGGCAAGCACATCTGCACGGGCCGGTTGCCGCGCTGCTCCACGTGTCCCGTGCTCGAGTACTGCCGGCAGGTCGGTGTAGAGGCACACCGGTGAGCGCATACCGGCGTGAACCCACCCTCGACCCGGGGCCGTCCGTCCTCCGCGCCGGAAACCGGTCGGCGCAGGTCGTGGCCGCGACCCTCGCAGCGCGGGAGGAGGTGACCCGCCTCAGAACGACGGGCCGACCCGGACGTAGAACACCGGTTCGTCTGCGGGGCCTTGGAGCGGCGCCGCGACGCCGCCGCGGACTCGGAACGGCGAGCCGAACAGGAGGCCCAGGTCGAGCGCCAGCTCCCCGCCCGCGCTGACCAGCGGCGTCTCGTCCTCGCCGGCGAGGGCACAGGCCCAGGAGCGGCGCTCCTCGGGGCGGGTGCACCAGGCGCGCCCGGCGTCCACGAAGAGGGCGCCGGAGAGGCGGTCCAAGTAGAACGGGAACAGCCGCGCGCCGCGGTCGATGAGGGCGACCGGGAACCGGTACTCGACGCTGGCGGACCATGCGCGGGTGCCGCGCCGCACCTTGTCCGGGAAGCCGCGCACGGGGAGGAACAGCGCGCGGGTGCCGATGGTCCCGAAGCCCAGGTCCAACGTCGTGCCGGACGCGCCGCCCAGGTCCACGAGGCTCGCGCCCGGGCCCTCGCGCCAGACGGCGCTCGCGCGCAGGGCAAGGACGTGGTTGGCGAAACCGAAGGCGGGGATCGCCTTGTACACGGCGCCCCACGCCGTGGCCTCGTCGTAGCTCCGGTCGGCGACCCCGGACGGGTCGGTGTCCCATCGGCGGCGCGCGGTGACGGTGAGCGAGACGCCGTCCTCCCGGCTGATGGAGTAGGAGTAGAGCCGCGCGTTGCCGAACGAGACGCGGGCGAAGGCGCCGACGAGCCTGTCGTAGTCGTCCGTGAGGCGCAGGTCCGGCGCATCTTCGATGAAGAACCGCTCCTGCACGTGCTCGGCGCCGAGCGTGAGCGAGGCGGCGGTGCGCCAGCGCCTGCGGAGCACGGTAGCAGACACGGAGACGATGTCTTCGCGTGAGACGACGTCGCCGGGGCCGCCGTCCGGCAGCCGCACGGACCCGGCGTGATCCCATTCGCGGGACGCACTCAGCCCGAGGACGGGGTTGCCGAGTCCGGCCCACGCGTAGGAGAGGCCGCCCGCGAAGCGGGGCTCATCGCGGTTCACCGTGATGGCGGCGTAGGCGCTGTAGGCGTGGCGGCCGACCAGGTCCTCGCCAAACGTGCTCGCACCGACGAAGAAGCCCGGCGCGCCCTCATCGTAGGCGAGAGGCAACCATGCGCGTGGCAGGAGCGTGGGCAATGCCGAGTACGCACGCGCCTCGCCGCCCTGCCCTTCTCCGGGCGCCGAGCCGGGCCGCGGCAGGATCGCGTCGCCGTCCTCGGCGGCGAAGGCGAGTGCCCGCGGCGGGACCGGGTGCCACGTGGTCGTGTCGAACGGGATCCGCTCGATGCGGTAGCCGTCCGCGTGGTAACCCGCGAAGTAGATCCAGCGGCCGTCCGGCGAGACGTCCGGGAAGAACGCGCCGGTGAGGACGCGGGTGACCTGGCGCAAAGCGTTCGCCTCGTCTTCCGCGGCGAGGTCGTAGGCGAACAGGTCGGGGATGCCGCTCCTGTCGGAGGAGAAGATCACGTAGCGGCCGTCGGGCGACCACGCCGGGGCCGTGTCCAGGGCGCGGTCGCGCGTGAGCTCTCGCTGCACGCGGCCCAGCGTGTCCAGCACCACCACGTCGTACAGACCGCCGGGCAGCCATCGGCTGACGGCGATACGCGTGCCGTCCGGCGACCAGCGCGGCAGCGCCCACTCGGCCGCCGGATCTTCCGCGTGCAGCTCCCGCAGCTCTCCGGTCTCGAGGTCGTAGACGACGAGGCGTGTTCTGCCTTCGCCGCGCTGGACCGCGACCACACGGCGCTCGTCCGGCGCGACATCGGGCTCGGAGAGCCGCGCCGCGTGTGTGAGGCGCTGCTCCGCGCCGTTCGGGGCCACCCGGTAGAGGTCGTGGACCATGCGGTGCTGGTCCACGAGCTCGAGCTGCGCGATGAGCAGCGAACCATCGGGGAGCCAGGCGGAAGGGCCGCTGCCGTTGCGCCTCGCCAGCGTGCGGACCTCGCCGGTCTCGGGATCGAGCACCCGCGTGGCGCTGGCGCTGCGGCCGTCCACGTCGGCGAAGGCGACGCGGCCGTCTGCCGCGACACGCGGGTAGAGCGTCGAGTATCCGCCGGACGTGAGCGACTCCGACTGTGTCAGCCCCTCTGCACGAAGCGAATCGGCGAGGCGTGTGTAGCGGGCGACCAGCTCACTGCGCCACGCCTCCCACTCCGCGGTGAAACTCGTGCCGGTCGCCTTCCGGCCGATGCGGTCGAACGCGACTGTCGGCGGGATGACCGCGCCTGCGGTCCGGCCCACGATCTCCCTCAGGACCTCCGGGCCGTGACGCCGGGCGAGGTGGTCGAGGAACATCGAGCCGTAGACGTAGGAGCGGTACCCCACCGGCCACCGGGGCCCGTAGCCGCTCGCCTGGTCAATGGACTCGAAGCGGCCCTCGAGCACCGCCGTGCGCAGGATCATTTCGTGGAGCGGGCCGTGCACCCGGCCGAGGCCCGTGAGGCGCGACTCGTAGTACGTGGCAAGGCCCTCAATGGACCACTGCGGCGTCCCGATCACCGGGAACAGGGGCCAGCCCGTGGGCACGCGGCCGAAGATGCTCCGGCCGACGCGGCCCACCAGGCCCGCGCGGTCCATGTGGAAGATGTGCACGAGCTCGTGTGCGATGACGAGCTCGACCCAGTCACGGGTGTAGCCGAGCCCGATGTCGTCCACCGGGGGCGTCGCGTAGACGACGATGCGGTTGGACGGGAACGGCGTCGCGAAGCCGTTGGTGACGTCCGCGTCGGCCGTGAGCAGGATGTCGATGACGCCGCGCGGCCCCGGGCCCAGCTCGCGGGCGAGCTGCGCGTACGTCGCCTCCGCGCGCTCGGCGGCATGACGAGCGAGCGCCTCGAGGCCCGGCGAGAAGGTGATGCGGAAGCGCTCGGTGCGGAACGTCTGCCAGTTCTCGTGGGGCGGGACCTGTGCGGCGGCGCGGGTCGCGCTGGCGCAGGCGAGCGCGACGGCGAGCGCGGCGGTGGCGCAGGCCGGATAGACGGGCGGACGGCGTCGCAACCACATCATGTGAGACTCGAGCGTTCGGGGCCGTGTGCTCCTGGCGGCAGCGCAGCGTCGGCGGCGTCACCCCTCCGCGGAGGGAGCCGTGCCTCACCGCACGATGGCGTTGCGGAGGACGAACGCCTCCATGCCGCGGGCGATCGCCTCCCCGAGCCGCCGCTGCATCGCGGGCGAGCGCAGCGCTGCCTCCTGCTGCGGGACCATCATGAACATGCCCTCGGTGAGGACGGCCGGCAACCAGCGCGGCCGCGCCAGGGCGAGGCTGGCCCGCACGATGCCCAGGTCCCGCAGCCCGGTGGCGCGCTGCAACTCGCGCTGGACCTGGCGGGCGAACTCGGCCGAGTGCGGGTGGAAGTAGTACACGCCGGTGCCGTAGTTCCGGAATGGGTTGACGCCGTCCGGGAACGCATCGTGATGAACGGACACCAGGAGGTGCGCGCCGGCGGACTCGGCGGCGTAGGTACGCGCGTAGAGCGGCACGGTGACGTCTTCCTCACGGGTCATGATCACGCGCGCGCCTGCTCGCTGGAGTGCATCCCGGAGGGCGAGCGCCACGGCGAGGTTGGCGTCCGCCTCGGCGAGGGCCGTGGGGCCGCGGGCGCCGCGCTCGCTGCCGCCGTGGCCGGGATCCACGACCACGAGGAGGCCGTCGAGGGGAGCGTTGGCGTCCACCGTCGGCGGCCTGCGGATGCGGACGGCGAGGCCGGCGTCCGTCCAGCTCGCGTCCCAGCCCCAGGGCTGCGCACCCAGGTACAGTGTGAAGCGGTAGACGCTGTCCTGCTCCTGGCTCCACTCCGCGCGGTCCAGGAACGGGTCGAACGGGCCGAGGCGGATGCGGTCCGTCGCGCTGACGGCGCCGTACAGCAGGATGTCCACCCGTCGCTCGCCTTCCTCGACGTGCAGCGGAACGCGGCGGGTGACCGGGAAGAGCACCTCGAGGTACGCGGGGTTGTGGGCGATGCGCACGTTGCCCACCAGGGTGACGGGCGGCGGCGTCCCGGGCGGCTCCAGCCGCACCTCGCCGACGGGCACCCAGGCATCGAGGGCCCGGCCCAGGCGCACCCGCAGCTCGCCCCCGCGCTGCCCCGTCAACGTCAGCTCCGTGCCGTTCGGCCAGAAGAAGTGGGATGTCGCGCCCGGCGCCGGGCGCGCGACCACGACCATGTCGGTCTGGCCTGGCGGGCCGGGGTCCCGGGCGATCCCCACCGGCGGCCGCGCCGGGTCCACGATGGCGAGGTTCAGAGGGAGCGGCGCGCGCGTCGTGTCGTTGCCGACGATGAGTTCGATGCGCGCGGGCGCAGCGCCGCCGCGCCGCGTCGTGGTCGCCCCCGGCCCCCCCTGGGTGGAGTCGAGCGAACCGATGATCGGCGTTTCGAGCTGTGCATCCGCGGCGCGCAGGGGCCGTGCGGCGAAGTAGCCGCGGTACTCCGCCCAGCCCGGCGTGACCTCGGCAGGCCGCGCGATCGGGTCCACGCTGGGCTCCTGCCTCGGCCCCGAACGCAGCTCGAGCAGCGGGACGCGCGTGCCGTCCGGCAGCACGAGCCAGGCCTGTCCGCCCGCGGTGCCGCGGAAGGAGACGTCAATGCGTTCGCCCGGCAGCGCCGCCCAGGCGCCTCGCGGCGTGATGCTGCGCGCCTGGATCTCGGCCCCTCTCGGCGGCGGGTCGGGCGCGGGCGGGACGACCGCGTGCTCGAGGCGCGCCGTCTGCGCGCCCGCCGTGGCCTCCAGCACGTACACGCCGTCCGGCGGGACGGGGAGGAAGGCGAGGAACGCGCCGTTCGGCGCGACGGCCACGGGCTGGCCGTTGATCAGCAGGCGGGCGCGGCCCGTGTTGGTGGAGCCGAAGATGAAGTTCGAGTCGCGGGTCGCGATCCGTGCGCCCGCGGGCGGATAGACCACCGAGAGCGAGAGCGGCTCGTCCCGTGGCGGGATCGGCGGGAGCGACGGCTCCACTCCAGGAGCGGCCGGCGCGGCGGGCACCGGCGGCGGCGCCGGCGTGGGCAGCGGCGCGGAGGGGCCGCACGCGCCGCTCGCGAGCAGCGCGAGAACGACGGCGGCCGCGGGCGCCGCCGCTCCGCGCCAACGCCTGGGCATCCCGGCCCCATGCCCTCCACCACGCCGCACGGCTCTCATACCCGGCTCCCGGTTTGAGCCACGGCTGCACGCAGCCGCACCAGCAGCACGCCGGAAAGAACGGCGACCAGAATGGATACCACGGCCGTCTCCCACCTCAGCAGCAGCGCGCCGCCGACGGCGAACATCGCGCCGAAGACGAGGCCGACGCCGCAGACCGTGCTCCACACGTCCGTCGAGAGGTCCTGGAGCGGCGCGAGCCCCGTGCGTTCGCGCTGACGCCGCCAGCCGGGGCCGCCCGGCCGCGCACGGGCGTAGAAGCGATCCAGGACCCCATCGGACTCGGGCCGCGTCAGGAACATGACCGTGAGCCAGATCGCCGCCGTGCCGAACGCCGTGATGGCGAGGACGCCCGCCGTGCCGAAGTCTGCAACGGGCTGGATCACCTGCGCGAGAAGCGCCAGCGGCCGCGCGGGCGCGCCGAACGCCGCCCAATCCACGCGCGGCACGTAGAGCAGCAGCGCGATGAGGAGTCCAGCGACCATGCTCGCGATCTCCGCCCACGCGTTGATCCGCCACCAGAACCAGCGCAGGATCAGCACGGCGCCCGGGCCCGTGCCGATGGCGATGATGAACGTGAAGATCGTGCCGATGTCCTGCGCGTGGAACGCGACCCAAGCGGCCATCGCGGTGAGCACCACCGACGAGATGCGGCCGACCCACACGAGCTCCCGCTGCGAGGCGTCCCGATGCACGAACCGCTGGTAGAGGTCGTTGGCGATGTAGCTCGCGCCCCAGTTGATCTGCGTCGAGACGGTGGACATGAACGCCGCGAGCAGTGAAGCGACGACGAGGCCGAGCACACCCACCGGCAGGAAGTCGAGCATGAGACGCGGGTAGCCGAGCTCGGGGTCGCTGCCCGGAGCCAGCAGGTCCGGGTACACGACCAGCGCCGCGAGGCCCACGAGCACCCACGGCCATGTGCGGACGACGTAATTGAGGATGTTGAACAGCCACGTCGCCCGCTCCGCCTCGGCCTCGTCCTTCGATGCCGCGAGGCGCTGCACGAACTCGCCGCCGCCGTCCGAGCGCCGGAACGCCCACCACTGGATCCCGAGGTACGCGAGGAACGTCGCCACGCCGAGCTGCGCGGCCTCGCCGAACGGCAGGAACGCCATGCGATCCTCGAGTCCGCTCGCGACCAACCGCGCCCGCAGCTCCCCCAAGCCGCCCACCTCGCCGATCGCCAGGGCCGCGACCAGGATGGCGCCGAAGAGTGCGAGGAAGAATTGGAAGAAGTCCGTCGTGACGACGCCCCACAGCCCCGCGATCCCCGCATACACCAGCGTGAGCACGGCGACCACGATCACGGCGGTGAGGTTCGGGTCTCCGCCCACGTCGAACGGCAGCACGTCCGCGAGCCCCAGCGCCACCACGACCTTGCGCGCGGCCAGCATGGCGTAGCCCATGCCGATCACGTTGATGGGAACGGCAAAGAGGAAGGCACGCAGACCGCGGAGCACCGCCGCGGGCCGGCCGCCGTAGCGGAGCTCGATCAGCTCGGCGTCGGTGATGATCTCCGCGCGGCGCCACAGCCGCGCGAAGATGTAGATCAGGATGACGTGGCTGATGCCGAACGACCACCATTGCCAGTTGCCGGCCACGCCCTGCCGCGCGACCAGCCCCGCGACGTAGAGCGGCGTGTCGATGCTGAACGTCGTCGCGGCCATGGACGTGCCCGCCAACCACCAGGGCAGCGAACGGCCGGACACGAAGAAGTCCGCCATCGACCGTGAGCCGCGGCGCGAGAGATAGAGGCCGATGGCGATGGTCACGACCAGGTACAGCCCGACGACGATCCAATCCAGAGTCTCCATGTCCGCCGCTGCCCCCTGGTTGAAGGCCCGCTCCACGGCCGCGGAAGTCGCGCCCGCCCCTCACTGCGGACCAGGCGCGTCCTCGTCCGCCGATGGTCCCCGATCCCGCCAGAATTCGTCGGGACAGATCGCGTACACCGCGTCTTCCTTGGCTTCCGACTCGCCCGGCGGAGACTGCACGTCCGTGGAATCACCCAGGATGCCGAACAGCACCGCCCGGGTCGGGCCCAACGACCGCATCACACAGAACGACGCAGCACGCCTCACCAGCACCGGCGCGAGATACCGCAGGCCGAGCAGGTCCAGGTAATCCATGACGACGTAGCGCGCCCCTGCATCACGCGCCGCGGCGAAGAACGTATCGGGATCCGCGCTGAACGGATAGACGCGCCCGGGATGGCCGCTGATCAGGTAGAACAACCGCGGCTTGCGCGAGAGCACCACCGCACCGTCCGGGAGCGCCCGGCGGGCCCACTCCGCCAGTTCGAAGTAGTCGCGCCAGTCCTGGTCCACGCACGGGTACCGCTCGCCCAGCGCGTAGAGACGCGTGCACTCGACACCCGTCACCGCTGCCTCGTGGACAGCGGGCGCCGCCGCGGCCAGCACCAGCAACGCGCCCGCAGGGGCGGCGACGCGCGCCAGTCGCGGGGCGAAGCGGCGGGAGACCCGGCACAGGCCGATGCCGGCGTAGGCGAGGATCGCCGGGAGCACCGGGAGGAGGAAGCGCTTGCCCGACCAGACGTGAGGCCAGGAGAGCAGCAGACCGGCGTAGAGCGGGAGGAACAGCTCCGGGACGCCGGGCCGCCGCATGCGGCCGCCCCAGCCGAGTGCGGCCAGCAGGAGGATCGCGCCGCTGAGCGGCAGCAGCAGGCGGCCTTCCAGGCCGAGGAGCAGCGCCGGCAAGTGGATGCCGATGTAGCGCCGGTCGTTCTCAATGACCCGCTCCAGGAACTCCCGTGGCCCGATGCGCCCCAGCTCCGGAGCGTAGGGGTTCACCATCAGGAACTGCTCGACGTAATCCACCCCGCCCAGGGCGCGGGCCCGGAGCCACCAGAGCGTGGCGAGCGGCGCGATGATGAGCGTGAAGACGGCGAGCTGACGCCAGTGGCGGCGGAGGGCGAGCCACAGCATCGCGGCGACCACGAGCGGCAGCCCGGCCGAGCGGGTGAAGTACGCGAGGACGGTGGCAGCGACGGCGACGGCGAAACGCCTCCAGTCGTCGGGGCCGAGGCGTTCGAACGCCCACAGCGCCACCATGGTGAACGCCCAGAACGGGACGTCGGAGAGGACCCAGTGACTCTGCTCCAGCACGCCGGGGCTGACCGCGACGAGCAGCGCGACCCAGGGCGCGGTGCCGGGCCAGCCGTGGCGGCGGAGCCAGAGGAAGGTGAAACCGACGGCGACGAGCGAGAAGCCGACGACCAGCAGCTTGAGCCCCACCCATGGGGTGATGCCGGCGGCAAGCGCGACGGCGAGCACCGCGGGGAAGACGGGCGGATACTGGCTGTGCGGCGGCGCGGCCGGGTCGTACAGGTCGAGGTAGGCGCGGCGCTCGAGCAGCGAGCGGGCGAGGGTGACGTAGCCCGCGTTGTCGCCGCCCGTGAACGGCGTCGGATCGAACGCGAGGAGGGCGAGGACGAGGTGGAGGAGGAGAACGCCCGCGAGGAGGGGGGCTGCGCGGGTCGCCGGGAGCCGCCGCGCGATCCGGCGGCGTACCGGCGCGGGAGCGGGGTGCGTCACGGCCTCGGTGACGTGCACTGCCCGGTCACTCGTCTGTGCGCCCTGCCGCGAGGCGGCGGGCAGCGGCCTCCTGCATCAGACGTTCGCCGCCCCAGGCGGCGAGGACGTGGGTTGCCTTCGCCGGGAGCTCGGCGGCGAGACGCGGGTGCCCGAACAGGACGACCGTCGCATCCGGCGCCACTTCGAGCGCGTTCGCCACGGCCGCGACGGCCCGCGTCGAGAGCCCGGCCCTCCCCTTCCAGCCGCGGATGTCCGCGTACACCGCGATGACGAGGGGGCGGCCCGGCGTGGGCTGAGCCACTTCCGTCACTTCGGCGCCGCTGGAGCGGAGCGTCGCTGGGAACGCGTCCCGCGGGCCGGGCGGGAACGGGCCACCCACGTCGTCATCCACGGTGAGGAGGTCCAGCGCATCCGGCAGCCGCAGCGGCTCGCCGCGCACGACCCGGAGTGTCCGCTCCGCGACGGACAGCGCCCAGGCGTGATCCTCGGCGCGGCCCCACTCGGCGTTCTGTGGCGTCATCGTGTTGGCCCGCTGACGGAGGCGCGCGATCGCGGCGAGAGCGGCCTCCGCCCGAGCGTGCGGCAACGCACCGCCGAGCGCGTCTTCCAGCGCGGCCGCCGCCGCGGCCGGCTCCGCCGGGTAGAGCAGCACATCGCAACCCGCCGCCAGCGCACGCACCGCCGCCGCACCACCCTCGCCGCCTCCCTCGATCACCCCCTGCATGTTCAGCGCGTCGGTGGACACCGCGCCGTGGAAGCCCAGTTCGTCCCGGAGCAGTCCCTGGATGATGGCGCTCGAGAGCGTGGCGGGCGCTCCGCTCGGGTCGAGGGCGGGAAACGCCACGTGCGCGGTCATGACGGCGTCCACACCGGCGCGGATGGCGGCGCGGAACGGCGCCAGGTCGGTCTCGAGCTCGTGGCGCTCTGCCGCGACCACCGGCAGCTCTGCGTGGGAATCGGCGAGCGTCCGGCCGTGGCCGGGGAAGTGCTTCGCGCAGGAGAGCGCGCCGCCGGCCCGGCAGCCCTCGATCCACGCCGTGACGTGGGCCGCTGCGCGCGCGGGATCCGCGCCGAACGAGCGCGTGCCGACGATCGGGTTGCGCGGCTCGAGGTCCAGGTCGGCCACCGGCGCGTACACCCAGTCCACGCCCAACGCGCGGGCCTCCCGGGCCGTCAGCTCGCCGGCCCGGCGTGTGATGTCGAGGTCGTCGAGCGCCGCCAGGGCGGCCGCCGGAGGCAGCTGGGTCGCGCCGCGGAACTGCTGCCCCGCGCCGCGCTCCAGATCGGCGCCGATCAACAGCGGCGTGCGGCTCCGGCGCCGCAGGTCGGACGTCAGCTCACGGACGGCGGCCGCTTCACCGCCGAAGAGGATGAATCCGCCCACGCCAATGCGGAGGGCTTCCTCGATCCGCTGCTCCTCGTGGTCGAAGCCCGATCCGTCCTTCCAGCGCAGCGCCGGGAAGAGGACCTGTGCGATGGCCTTCATGTGCCCGCCTGCGTCAGGTGTCGCCGAGAGCCGCGAAGGGGTCCGGGATCCCGGGCGCCGGGCGTGTAGCTGCCGAGGACGCGTGGCCCCGCCGCGCCGGTCGCCTCGGGCACGTTGCCCGGCAAGCCGTGCACGTGGGCCCACGCCAGGGCGGCGAAGGCCACTGCCTCCTTGGCGTCCGGGTCGATGCCGAGCCCCTCGCCCGGGTGCACGGGGATCGGATCCAGCTCGGCCTGGATCATCCGGAAGAGCGCCGGGTTGCGCGCGCCGCCGCCGGTGAGAAAGACCTCGTCCACGCCCCGCGGCAGCACCCAGCGACGGTAGGCATCCCCGATGGACCGGGCCGTCAACGCCGTGAGGGTGGCGATGAGGTCCGCCCAGCCCTGCTCGTCCAGCGGCCCGTGCCGCGCGACGATCGCCTCCACCATCGGCCGGCCGAACACCTCGCGGCCGGTGGACTTGGGCGGCGGCTGGTCGAAGAACGGGTGGGCGAGGAGCTCCGCGAGCAGGGGTTCCCGCACACGGCCGCGATCAGCCCACTCCCCGCCCCGGTCGAACGTCTGACGACCGCCGGTCGCCAGCTCGACTGCGGCGTCGATGAGCGCGACGCCGGGGCCGGTGTCGAAGGCGAGCAGGGGCGAGTCATCGCCTCGCGGCGGCAGCCACGTCACGTTGCCCATGCCGCCGATGTTCTGCAGCGCGCGCCGTCGCCCCCGCGCCGAGAACAGCAGCCGGTCCACCCACGGCACCAGCGGCGCGCCCTCGCCGCCGGCCGCCATGTCGCGGCTCCGGAAGTCGCTCACCACCGGGATGCCCGTCCGCTCCGCGATCGTTGCCGGGCAGCCGAGTTGGAGCGTCGCGCCGCGGCGACCTCCCGCAGGAGGGATGTGCCAGACCGTCTGCCCATGGGAGCCGATCAGGTCCACCTCCGAGGGAGCGACGCCGGCGGCGCGGCACGCGTCCAGCGCGGCGGCGGCGAACCACTCGCCGAGACGCATGTGCAGCGCACACAACTCCGCCGCACCGCCGCGTACGATCGCCGTGTGGATCTCCTCCCGCTGGGCCGGGGAGTACGGCACCGTCACGAACGAGCACACGCGCCAGCGGACCTCGCCGTCGTCACCGCCTTCGAGCTCGACGAGCGCCGCGTCGATGCCGTCCAGCGAGGTGCCGGAGATCATGCCGATGACCTTCACGCCGCCTCCAGGTCGCCGACCAGGCGCGCGACCACGCCTCCCACTTCCTCCAGCCGCTTCCGCGCTTCCTCCGCATCCAGACCGAGCTTGCCCATCACGATGGCCGTCTTCACGTGCCCGCCGGACGCCTCGAGCAGGCCCGCGGCCGTCGGCCGGTCCACGCCCAGCACTTCCATCAGGATCCGTTGGCCGCGGTCCCGCAGCTTCTCGCAGGTGACCTGGAGGTCCACCATCAGGTTGCCGTACACCTTGCCCAGCTTCACCATCGCCGCCGTGCTGATGGTGTTGAGCACCATCTTCGTGGCAGTGCCCGCCTTCATGCGGGTCGAGCCCGTGATCACCTCCGGCCCGACCAGCGGGGCGATCACCACGTCGTGCGTCTTCAGCAGCTCCTCGCTGGGATACGTGCACAGCAGGAAGCCGGTCCGCGCACCCCGCTCGCGCGCGCGCCGCAAGGCACCGTGGACGAACGGCGTCGTGCCGGACGTCGCGATGCCGAGAACGAAGTCGTTGGGGCCGACGTTGCGCTCGTCGATCGCCCGGGCGCCGTCTTCCGGGTAGTCCTCCGCGCCCTCCTGCGCGCGCACCAGCGCGGCGTAGCCCCCCGCAATGATGCCCTGGACCATCTCGGGGTCCGTCCGGTAGGTCGGAGGCATCTCCGCGGCGTCCAGCACGCCGAGCCGGCCGGACGTGCCGGCTCCCACGTAGATCAGGCGGCCGCCCTTCCGGAGGGAGTCCACGACGAGGTCGATGCAACGTGCGATCGCCTCGCGCTCCTCGCCCACCGCCTCGGCGACCATGCGGTCCTCGGCGTTGATCAGGTCGACGATCTCTATGGTGGAAAGCTGGTCGATCCGGGCGCTGCGCGGGTTGCGTTGCTCGGTCAGCCTGGGATCCAGCGGGCGTGCTGCACTCATGGTCTAAGGCCTTGCCACGATTACACGTCCAGGAATAGATTCGGGCCCCTAAGCTAATCGGGCCCATACGGTCCAGGCAACCGAAGGAGCGGGCAGGCCGGGAGCGGCCACGGACACGCACGCGTCCGGGAGGGCCGACCCGCGCCCATGGATCCTCACCATGACGTCGTTACTCCGGCAGGCCGAACGCCTCCAGGACGAGCTGGTCGAACTGCGACGCGACCTGCACCGCCACCCGGAGCTCGCGTTCCGCGAGACGCGCACCGCCGAGGCCGCGGCGTCGCGGGTCGCCGCACTGGGCTACAAGGTGCGCCGCGGGGTCGGGATCACCGGCGTCGTCGCCGAGCTGGAGAACGGCGACGGCCCGGTCGTCGCGCTGCGAGCGGACATGGACGCGCTGCCGATCCAGGAGGCGAACGAGGTGCCCTACCGCTCCACGGTGCCTGGTGTGATGCACGCGTGCGGGCACGACGCCCACGTGGCCTGCCTGGTCGGCGCGGCGCGCCTCCTCGCAGACGCGCACGCGCGCGGCGAGCTCCCCCCGGGCACTGTCCGGCTGCTCTTCCAGCCGTCGGAAGAGTGCTCGGACGAGGAGAACAAGAGCGGGGCGGCGAGGATGATCGAGGACGGCGCCATGGAAGGCGTGGATGCCATCTTCGGCATGCACGTCGGGGCGCACCTGCCGGCGCACAAGCTGTTCGTGCGGGCCGGGCCGCTCATGGCCGGCTCGGACACGTTCCGCGCCACCATCGAGGGCGTGAGCGCCCACGCGGCGCGTCCCAACGAAGGGATCGACGCCGTCGTCCTCGCCGCGCACGTGATCCTCGCCTGCCAGAACGCGGTGGCCCGCCGTATCTCGCCCATGGCCAGCGGCGTCCTCACCATCGGCCGGATCGAGGGCGGCGTGGCGGAGAACGTGCTGGCGCAGCGCGTGGCGCTCGCCGGCACGGTCCGCTACTTCGAGGAGGACGTGAGGGAGACCCTCCACGGCGAGCTGCGCCGTGCGCTGCGGGTCGCGGAGGCGCTGGGCGGCCGCGCCACGCTGGACCTGCGGCCGGGCTACCCGCCCGTGGTCAACGATGCCCGCATGACGGATCTCGCCGCCGCGGCGTTCGCGGATGCGTTCGGCGTCGATGCCGTGGCCGAGGCCGAGCCCATGATGGGCGCGGAGGACTTTGCGCTCTACCAGCGCGAGGCGCCCGGCTTCTTCTTCTGGCTGGGCGCGGCGCTGGAGCCGCCGAGGGAACATCACCACCCCAATTTCGATATCGAAGAGCGCGTGTTGCCGCGCGGGGCGGCCGCCCTCGCGGCGTGCGCGATCCGGGCGCTCGCGGAGCTCGGCTCCTGAGCCCCTCCTTCTCCACTCGCAGTACAGGTGGTAGCAGTACCCATGAAGGCAGTAGTCTACCTCTCGGCGGCGGCGCTCCTCCTCTCCGCGGTACCGGCGGAGGCGCAGTTCGGCCAACCCCAGCGAGCACCGAAGACGTGGGTCAGCGCCTGGGTCGGCGGTCTCCTCAGCCCCGGCCGTGTCTACGACCCCGGCAGCAGCTCGATCTGGGCGTTCGGCTCGTCGTTCTCCGGCGGGCTCGGCCTGCACCGCGAGTTCGGGGCGCTGACGCTCGGCGTCGAAGGCACCTTCGCGCCGGCCCGCTATGAACTCCGCGACCCGGACGCGAACAACGCCGTGACCGACAGCGGCAGCGGGCAGCTCGTCACCGCGATGCTCTCGGGCCGGCTGCGCACCGGCGGCGGCGGCCCGCTCGGCATGTACCTGACCGGCGGCGCCGGTGCACTCATCTACGGCGTCCCGTCGCTCGATCGTTGGGACCCTGACCTGGCGCTCATGACGGGCGCGGGCTTCGAGTACAAGCCGTCGGCCAAGCACACCCTGTTCCTGGAATGGGGCCGCTACTGGACGTTCCATCAGCGCGAGGGCGTGGAGGACAATTCCTCGAAGATGTCGCAGCTCCGCGGCGGAGTGCGCATCGGGTTCTGAGGACCACCGCCCTCATCCCACTGCTCGGACTCGTGGCGGGGCTCGCCGCCTGCGGCGCGCCCCGCCCCGTCGAACAACCGCTCGAATCCGCCCGCGTGGCCGCGGCGCCGCCTGTGCCGTCCACGTGGCGGCACACGGGCGACCCAGGCACGGCGCGCGCGCCGCGGGCGATGGTCGTCACCGACGCGCCGCTGGCCACCGCCGTGGGCGTGGACGTGCTCCGGGCCGGCGGCAACGCGGTGGACGCAGCGGTCGCGACCGCGTTCGCCCTCGCCGTGGTGTACCCGGAGGCGGGCAACATCGGCGGCGGCGGCTTCATGGTGGCGTACTTCGCGGACGGTCGCACCGCCGCCCTCGACTTCCGCGAACGCGCGCCCCTCGCCGCGACCCGCGACATGTACCTCGACGAGCGCGGCGAGCCCACCGACCGCTCCATCACCGGCCACCTCGCCGCCGGCGTTCCCGGCGCCGTGGCAGGGCTGTGGGCCGCACACCAGCGCTTCGGCACCAAGCCGTGGCGCGAGCTCCTCGAGCCCGCCATCCGCCTGGCCCGCGACGGCTTCGCCGTGGATTCGCACTTCGCCGCCGCGATCCGGAACGACTCGGCGCGGCTCGCGCGCTTCCCCGCTTCGGCGGCGTTGTTCCTGCCCGGCGGGCGCCCGCCGCGGCCCGGCGACACGTGGCGGAACCCCGATCTCGCGGCCGTGCTCGAACGCATCGCCGAGCGAGGCCCCGCCGGGTTCTACGAGGGCGAGACGGCGGATCTAATCGTGGCCGAAATGCAGCGCGGCGGCGGCATCATCACCCATGAGGACCTGCGCAGCTACGAGCCGCGCTGGCGCGAGCCCATCGAGTTCCGCTACCGCGGCCGGCGGATCATCTCGATGCCGCCGCCTTCGTCGGGCGGGATCACGCTGGCGCTCATCGCGAACATCCTGGAGAACGACGACCTCGGCCGGCTCGGCTGGAGCACCGCGCCGACGCTGCACCTCGTCGCGGAGGCGATGCGGCGCGCGTTCGCGGACCGCAACCACTTCCTCGGCGACCCGGACTTCGTGGAGATCCCGCGCGCGCGGCTGCTCTCGCGCGAGCACGCCGCGGCGTGGCGCGCCACCATCTCGCGCGAGCGGGCCACGCCATCCAGCGAGATCGTCGCTGGCGCCGTGCCCGTCGAGGAGGGCGCGCACACGACCCATTTCTCCATCGTCGATCCGGAAGGGAACGCCGTCGCGTTGACGACGACCATCAACGAGCTGTTCGGCTCGGCCGTCACGGTCACCGGCGCCGGCTTCCTGCTGAACGACGAGATGGACGACTTCGCCAGCAAGCCCGGCGCGCCGAACATGTACGGGCTGGTGCAGGGCGAGGCGAATGCGATCGAGCCGGGCAAGCGGATGCTGTCCGCCATGACGCCCACCATCGTGCTGGACGAGCAGGACCGGCCGTGGCTCGTCACCGGCGCCCGGGGCGGGCCGCGGATCATCACCGCGGTGTTCCAGGTCCTGTCCAACGTCGTGGACCACGGGCTGGACCTCACCGCTGCGGTGACCGCGCCGCGCATCCACCACCAGCACCTGCCGGACGTATTGTTCTACGAGGAAGGCGGTCTCGCGCCGGAGACGGTGCGCGCGCTGGAGGCGCTGGGTCACACCGTGCAGCCGCGGAGCGGCTACATCGGCAACGCCCCCTCGATCCTCCGTCAAGGCGATGTCTGGGTGGGCGTGCCCGACCCGCGGGTCGGCGGGAGCGCAGCGGGCTTCTGAACACGACGGTGCCCGGGCGGACGGGGACCTGCACCCCCGTCCGCCCGGGCACGTGTTTCGTGAGAGGAGCGTGCGTCGCCCCGGATCACCACGCGACGCCGGTCACATCACCGTCCGCGTCACCTCGATCGGCGCGTCCAGCCGAATGACCATCCGCGAGCCGGCCGGCAACACCGCGTCCACATCGGCCGTCCCCATGGCGATGGCGGTGCCGGCGGCAGCGCCCACCGCTGCGCCCTTGAGTGTAGACTCCGTGTTCTTCCCGAGGACCTGACCGAGCAGCGCGCCCGCCGCAGCGCCGACCGCGACCTTGGCCGCGGATTCCTTGGCCGTCGTGCGCGTGCGCCGCTCCGGGTTCGCCTCGACCACCGTCGCCTGGAGCGGGTAGCTGCGGCCGTTGAAGGAGATGCTCTCGAACGCCAGCTTGATGACGGCCATGTCCCCGACGTGGTCCGACTTGTCCACCGCGGTCACGCGGCCGCGCACGATCGCGCCCGCAGGGATCAGCACCGTGCCATCCGCGCCCACGATCGGGTCCGCCAGCGTGGCGGTGAACGGGTCGCCCGGCGCGTTCCGATCCGTCGAGATCGTCTCGTCCAGCCGCACGGCGAACGTCGTTCCTGTCGGCACGGTCAGCGTCTCCATGCGTGGCTGGGGCGCGGGCTCGCTCCGCGGCGGCGTCGGCTGACTCGGCTGGGGCTGCGGTTGCGTTTGTGGCCGGCGCGGAGTCTGCGCGCGCGGCGCCGGCTGCGGGGCGGGCTGAGGCGCGGGCTCTTCCACGGTGGTGGCGGCCGTGTCCCCGAAAGTGGCCGAACCGGTGTCACCCCGGAGTGCCAGGTCCAGCTCCCGGCTCAGCTCCTCCTGCTCCAGAGCCGCGCGCTCGTCCTGACCATCGCCGCACGCGACCGGCGCCAGGCCGACCGGCAGCACGACGAGCAGAGCGATCCATCCTCTCTTCCTGGCCATCGTGCCCCTCCTCGGGGAGAGAGATTCCGCGCTTGAACGGAACCGCTTTTGTAGGTAAGTTCGACGCGTACGCCTGCCCTTCCGGCACGCCTTCGTACCCCCAAGGTGCAACCCGCATGCCAGATCCGGCCCACCGGGGACCGGGGGCGGCCTCGCACCGCGGGGGCGGTTTCGCCCCGCAGCGGGGACGCCGGAGCCGCGACACGCCCGTGTGCGGCGGCGCGGCGCCACCGCTCCGGTGCGAGGCCGGCGGACATCCGCCAAGGGAAGGGTACACGGCTCGCACTGGTTGGTGCCATGAGGCTGTTGCGCACGCTCCGCCCGTTCCTGCGCCCGTATCGCGGCACGATCCTCCTCGGGCTGTCGCTCGTCGTGGTCGCGAACGCGTTCGCAGCCGTCTCACCCCGACTGCTCGGCCTCGCCATCGACGCGATCGGTCGGCCCGGCGCGACGCTCGGCACCGCCTTCGCCTACGGCGGCCTCGTCGTCCTGTTCGCCATCGCCGCCGGCATCGCACGCTACGGCATGCGGCAGATCCTCAACGGGGTGAGCCGTCGCATCGAGACCGACCTGCGCGACGCCTTCTTCGAGCACCTCCTGCGGCTGGATGCCGCGTTCTACGCGACCCACCGCACGGGCGACCTGATGAGCCGTGCGACCAACGACACGCAGGCCGTGCGCATGGCCATCGGCCCTGGCGTGATGTACCTGGTGAACACGCTGTTCTCCACCGCCTTCGCGCTCACGCTGATGCTGCGCATCAGCCCGCGGCTGACCGCGCTCGCGCTGCTGCCGCTCAGTCTGCTCCCGCCGGTGGTGATCCTCTTCGGCCGCACCATCCACCGCCGCTTCGCGCGCATCCAGGACCACCTCGGCGTCCTGTCCAACATGGTCCAAGAGAACCTGGCCGGCGCGCGCATCGTCCGTGCGTACACGTTGGAAGCGACACAGGAGCGGGAGTTCGACGCGCTGAACGCCGAGTACCTGGCGAAGAACATGGCCCTCGCGCGCACGTCCGGGTTGTTCCACCCCACCCTGACGCTCCTCACCGGACTGGGCACCGTCGTCGTGGTGTGGGTCGGCGGCAGCGGGGCGATCCGCGGGGAGATCTCGGCCGGCGAGTTCGTCGCCTTCAGCTTCTATCTCGCCATGCTGACCTGGCCGATGATCGCGCTCGGATGGGTGACCAACCTCTTCGAGCGAGGCATGGCGGCCCTCGGCCGCATTGACGCGATCATGCGCGCCGAGCCGGCCGTGCGCGCGAGCGCCGAGCCGGTCCGCTTGGACCGGGTGCATGGCGAGATCGAATTCCGCGACGTCAGCTTCCGCTACCCGGGCAGCGACCGGGACGTGCTCCAGCACGTCTCCTTCCGTATCCCCGCCGGCAAGACCGCCGCGCTCGTGGGGCCGACCGGTGCCGGCAAGTCGACCATCGTGGCGCTGTTGACCCGGCAGTACGATCCCACCGCCGGCGAGATCCTGCTGGACGGCGTGCCACTCACGCGCCTCGATCCGGCGCAGGTCCGTGCGGCCATTGGCGTCGTCCCCCAAGAGCCGTTCGTCTTCTCCGAGACCATCGCGGACAACATCGCGCTCGGTCTCCCGCCCGGGAGGACGCTGGACGGCCGTCTCGCCGAGGCCCTCAGGGTGTCGCGACTGGACGAAGCGCTCGCCGTCCTGCCGAACGGCCTCGAGACGCGCCTCGGGGAGCGCGGCGTCAACCTCTCCGGCGGGCAACGTCAGCGGCTGTCGCTCGCCCGCGCGCTCGTGCGCGACCCGCGCATCCTGGTGCTGGACGACGCGCTGAGCGCCGTGGACACGCAGACGGAGACCGAGATCCTCGCGGGGTTGCGCCGCGTCCTGGAAGGGCGGACGGCCCTCATCATCAGTCACCGGGTGACCGCGGTCAAAGACGCGGACATCATCCTCGTGCTGGACGGGGGGAGGATCGTGGAACGCGGACGACACGCGGATCTGCTGGATCGCGGCGGTGTCTACGCGACGCTGCTGCGGCGTCAGATCCTCACCGAGGACCTCGAGCGCGACGCGCCACTCGCAGCAGCGGCGGCGGGTAACCATTCAGAGGGGCACCCATGAGCGCGCGCCGGCTGATCCTGATCGTGGAGGACGACCGCTTCCTGCGCCAGGCGTTCCGGATCCTGCTGGAAGACGCGGGCTACCGCGTCCGTGAGGCCGGTACCGGGAGCGAGGCTCTGGAGGCCGCGGAGGAAGGCCCGGCAGCCGTCGTGCTCGACCTCGGCCTCCCCGACCAGCCGGGGCTCGACGTTTGCCGCGCGCTCCGCGCGCACCCGGCGACCCGCGATGCGGTGATCGTCGCACTCACGGGACGCGCCGGCGCCGCCGAGCGACGCGCGTGCCTCGAGGCGGGGTGCACGCTCTATTTCGCCAAACCGATCGAGCCCCGCGAACTGCTCCGACAGCTCGCCGGGTTGCTTCCGTGAACGACGCCGCCACGCTCACCGGTCCGTCCACACTGCACGTCGAGGCGCCGCGGCCATCGCCTCCGCCAGGCCGACTGCGGCGCCTGCGCCGGGCGCTCTACCGACTGTACTACGGCATCAAGTACCTGCCCTTCGCCGCCGAGCGGCGCGCCCGGCGCGAGGACACGCGCCGCGGCTTCGTCGTCATCCAGATCGATGCACTGGCCCACGAGGACCTCGTCCGCGCGCTGGAGCGCGGATACATGCCGCAGCTCAAACGGATGATCGAACGCGAGGGCTGGACGCTCCGGCGCTATCCTTCCGGCCTGCCCAGCGCGACGCCCGCCGCGCAAGCCGCCATCTTCCACGGCACCAAGGACCGCATCCCGGCTTTCCGGTTCTACGAGAAAGAGCAGCGACGGATCGTCATCGGCTCGCAGCGGCCGTCCATGCAGCTCATCCGCGACCGACTGCCGGAGCACGGGATCCTCGACGGCGGCTCGAGCTACGTCAACCTCTTCGACGGCGGCGCCAGCCGCGCCATCTTCACTCTCGCCGCACGTGAGCCGCAGCCGCTCTTCCAGAACCTCGGCGGCACCCGGCTCCTCCTACTGTTGCTGCTCCACCCCATCCGCGTGCTGCGGATGCTGGTCGCGAGCATCTGGGAGTACCTGCGCGAAGAACGCGACAGGCTCGTCAGCCAGTTCCGCGGCCGGTACACCTACTACTGGTGGTACCTGCCCTTCCTGCACATCGGCTCCAACGTCATCCTGCGCGAGCTCCAGACGCTTGCCGTCATGCTGGACATCTACACGGGCGTGCCGGCGATCTACACGACGTACAACGCGTACGACGAGTTCGCGCACCATTTCGGCCCGTCGTCGCGTACCGCGCTCAAGAGCCTGCGCGCGCTGGACCGGCGCATCGGCGAGATCCGGAGGGTGCTGCGCCGCCTCCCGGGCCGGCCATACGACCTGTACATCCTGAGCGACCACGGGCAGACACCGTCCATCCCCTACCGGATCCGGTACGGCGAGACCCTCGGCGACACGGTCATCGCGGCCGTGCGTCACGGCGTCCACGTCCTCGCCGAGACCGGCGAGTACGCGCCGCCGCGAGAGACGCTCGAATTCCTCATCCGTGAACTGGAAGAAGTGGCGGCCACGTCGCGCGAGCCGGCGCGCCGGCTCGGGCTACGCCTCGGCCGCTGGCTCCGCCGGCACTACGGCATCTTCCCCCTGATCGCCGAGACGGTCCGCATCTCCGAATCGGACCACCTCGTCATCACCTACTCCTCTTCCCTGGCACACCTCTACTGGACCGAGCCGGCGAAGCCCCTCGGCTTCGACGAGATCCGCAGCGACCCCGAACGCCGCGCGCTCTACTACTTCCTCGTCGCGCACCGCGGGATCGGTCTCGTCATCACCCGCCTGCTCGATGGCGCGCACGTCGAGAACGCGCTCGGCCGCGCCCTCATCACGCCGGAGGGTCAGGTGGAGGTGCTCAGCGGCAAGGACCCGCTGGGGCCGTATGCGCCCGGTCCCATCGAGCGCAAGGCGATCGTTCACCTCGCGCAGCTCGAGAACTCGGGGGACCTCATCCTCTTCGGCGCATACGACCCCGAGCAGGATGTCTGCATTTGTTTCGATGACCAGGTGGGTGCCCACGGCGCGCTGGGCGGCCGGCAGTTCTGGCCCTTCCTCCTGACTCCGCCGGGACTCGTGCCCGACGATCACGTCATCGAGGACCCGCTCGACCTGCACCCGCTCTTCCGTAGGTACACGGCCCGAACGGCACGAGACCCCGGCTGACGTCGGGCCAGCTTCACCCGCGCTGCACCGCGTAGCCGATCATCTTGTAGACGAGCTTCGCCACGACGAAATCGGAGGACGGCTGGCCCGGGATCGGCGCCAGCTCCACCACATCGCAGCCGACGACGTTGCGCTCCGCGAAGACACGCCGCAACAGCGCGAGGGCCTGATACCACCCCAGACCACCCGGCTCCGGCGTACCCGTGGCGGGGACCAGCGAGGGATCGAGCCCGTCCACGTCGAAGGTGATGTAGACGTCGTCGCCCAGCTTCGCGATGACATCGTCGATCCACCCGTGGCCCTCGTGGATGTCGTCCGCGAAGAAGACGTGGATGTGGTCAGACGAGCGCACGAGCTCCCGCTCCTCACGGGTCAGCGCACGGATCCCCACCGCCACGATGTCCACCCGCTCGTGCACGCGGTGCATCACGGAAGCATGCGAATACGGCGTGCCCTCGTATTCGGGGCGCAGGTCCGTGTGCGCGTCGATCTGGAGAACCGTCAACCGACGCCCCGCTGCCTCCAGCCGGTCCGCCCACGCCAGCACGGGCGCGCTCGTGATCGAGTGTTCGCCCCCCAGTACGATCACCAGCTTGTCGGGCGCCGCAGCCAGCAGCCGCTCGTACGCCTCCCGCAGCTCCGCCAGCGCCCGCTCCGGCCCCGCAGACGTCAGCTCCAGGGCCGGCAGGGTCGCCACACCCGCTTCGTACGGCTCCGCGTCCAGCTCCTGGTCGTACAGCTCGATGTAGCGCGAAGCCTCGATGATCGCCGCCGGCCCGTTCCGCGCGCCGCCTCCGTAGCTCGTCGTCGCCTCATAAGGAACCGGCAGGATCACCACCCGCGCTCGCACGAAATCGCTCGCCTCCTCGTCCAGGCCGAGGAAGTTGTGCGGGAGCTCCCAGCCGGCTCCCTTCAGCTCATCCGGTACCCGCATCTCGCCTCCCACAGCAGCCAGTGCCGATGCAACAAGGGGCCCCCGGCCGGGAGCCCCTGGATCACGCCGGTTCGGCATAGGTTTCCTCGTACCGCATCGCGTTCGGCAGGCGCGAGAACGTTCCCGTAGGCGTCGCCCCGCGCCCCGCCCTTCGCCTACACGGAACCGGTCCGCCTCAACCGCAGAAGACCGCCGCCGCGACCACCGTCACCCAACTCCCGTCCTCCGGGCCCTCCGCGACCATGGTCGTGTTCACCGTCTCCACGATCTCCCCACCCAGCTTCCACTTCTCCTCCCGCACCGCCCACGCCTCGTCCGGGTCGAACGGGATCCCCAGAACCGTCGCCAGCATCGATGCGGCCAGATCCTCCGCGTACTCGCCAGCAACGAACTCCGACTGGCCGAACGCGTGATGCTCCGAAATGTAGCCGTAGTGGTTCGGATCGTTCGGGATCGCCAGACCCACCGACGCGGCGACACGCCGGCTCGGCTCGTTCGTGGACGCCTCCGACAGCACCGCGAACACGATCTGTCCCGGCTTCAGGTTCGCCAGGCCCTCCTCCCGGTCCACCACCTCGCAGCCAGGCGGGAAGATGCTCGAGACCCGGACCAGGTTGAACTTCGCGATCTGCGCGTCCCGCAGCGCCATCTCGAAGCTGGTCAGCCGCTCACGGTGGACCCCCACCCCCTTCGTGAGGAACACCTTGGACGGCACCAGCGGCTCCATCGTGAACGCCATGGTCAGCAACCGGTTCGTTGGGACCGCTCCCGTCCCGCCCGACGATCCCCGCACCGGACACGCCGGCGCAGAGACTCACCCCGGACTCGAACGGCCCAGCGGCCCCGGCCACCGGGCCCCCGCGCGCCGCGCTCCCTGCCCAAAGAAAACAGGCCCGGCGGGATCTCTCACCGATCCCTCCCGGACCCGCAGCACCTCCACCGCTCGCGCCACCGGCCGCAACCGGCCTGAGGACGCGCTCGCTTCCGCTCGGGTGCGGCCGGCGCGTGGAATCATAGAGTCTCGATCGGGCAGGTCAACCCCTCCCAGCGCAGCGTCCGCCCCGCCGCCTGGCACTCCGCGCACAGGCCGTAGATCTCCAGCCGGTACCGCGCCGGCTGGAACCCGTGCTCCTTCGCCACCTCCTCGTGCACCCGCACCAGCTCCTCGTTCTGGATCTCCGTCACCTTCCCGCACTCCGTGCACACCAGGTGCTCGTGCACCGGGAGCTGCCCGAACAGGTGCTCGTACCGCTTGAACCCCTCCCCGAAATCGTGCTCCGCCACCAGCCCGCTCTTCACGAGCATCTCCAGCGTGCGATAGATCGTCGCCTTGCCGATCTTCTCGCCCCGCTGCCTGAGCGCCTCCTCGATCTCCTCCACCGACAGGTGCTCCGGCGACGAGAACACCACCTCCGCGATGGCTTCCCGCTGCTGGGTGACCGGCAAGCCCTGGTCACGCAGGTACCGCCGGAACAGGTGCACGAACGGCATTCCCGAGCCTCCGGTGTCGGACGAGGTCATGTTTCCAACAACGATTATTGATAGCGAAAAGACACCCGCCGCGCAACCTCAGCCCGCGGCCCCGGCCTGCGAGAGCCCGCCCGCGACCAGCACCTCCCACTGCGCCACATCGCCGCCGATCCGGACCTGCTGGGGCGGCGCCGTCGGCAGCTCGTCGCCCAACCGACGCAAAACGCCCTCGATCAAGCGGCCGATGCGGTCCGGCGGCGCAATCCCCTGCTCCGTGAGCTCGGGCTCGACAGAGCGGGAGCCCTTCGGATCCCGCGAAACGGTGCACCGGGCCGTGAAGATGCGCCGGCGGTCGCCGCCGTCCTCGAACGCGGACACGACGGCGACGATGCTCTCCGCGCGCCCCACCCGGTACGGCGGGAAGATCCAGAGCTCGTCGATGGACGTGACGGGGATGTGCTCCGGGATGGCGCCGAGGAGCGCGTGGAGCGCCCCCTCGTCGGGGCGCGGGGTGACATCGGCTGCCCGGGTCACGCGCGCGCGAGCTCCGCGAGTCTGGGGGTCAGCGGGGCGCCGGCGACGCGGCCGCCCCGCTTCGCCGCGTCCGCTTCCGCCTGCTCCACGAAGTAACGCAGGACGTGGAGGAAGTCCTGGGCGTTGGTGACGACGCCGAACGCCTGGTGGGTGCCGCGGTCCTTGAGCTTGTTGATGACGAACTCCGAGGAGTCCACAGCCACGGTGACCAGCGGTCGCACCGACCCGTCGGGATCCACCACGTAGGCGGGCAGCATGTTCCCGAATGCGATGGAGTGCAGCGCGGTCGCGATCATCACGGCTGCCGTCGCGCGCCGGGCGTGCTCGCGCATGAGCTCCTGCGCGCGGACCACGTCGGTGATGGTGTCCGGGAGCGGACCATCATCGCGGATGGAGCCCGCGAGCACGAACGGCACGCCATGGGTCACGCAGGCGTGCATGATGCCGTCACGCAGCACGCCTGCCTCGACGGCGGCGGCAATGGATCCTGCCGCGGCGATCGTGTTGATCGCCCGCATGTGATTGCTGTGGCCGCCGCTGACCGGCCGGCCGCTGCTGTCCATGCCCAGCGTCGTGCCCGTGAGCGCCTGCTCGATGTCGTGGACGGCGACGGCGTTGCCGCCGAGGAGCGCGTTCACGTAGCCGTTGCGGATGAACCAGGTGAGGACGTCACGTCCGCGCGCATGCAACACCGCCGGGCCGACCACCCACACGATGTGTCCCCCACGCCGGCGCTCCTCGCAGAGGATCGCCGCGATCCGGGCGTAGTCCACCGGCTTCTCGCGGCTCACCTCCGAGCGCATGAACTGGAACTCGTCATCCGCGGCGCCGCTCGGGCCGAGGAAGCCGGTGGCGTGCACGTAGATCCCTTCACTGCCGTCCTCGGCCGTGCCCAGCAGAACACGCTGGCCGGCGCGCACGTACCGCGGCTCGAGGACGCAGAGCGAGCCGTCGTCCTCCTCCACGACCACGGCGTCCATCCGTGGATGGCGGGGGAGCTGCCACGCGCCATCCTTCTTCACGTAGGTCGGCAGGTTGGTCGTCGAGAAGAATCCTTCGGGGAGGACGCCATCGGCCGGAGCCGGCGCGAAGCGCGCGTCCGGTGCCGTCTTCAGGCGGTCCGAGCTGAAATCCGGCGCTCGATAACGGACATCCACCATACCGAAAGGACAATCTAGCGCTGCTGCGCAGGGCGCTCAAGCGAACGTACGGCCTCACGCGCGGCGGCCAAGACCTCTTCGCGGACGCGCTCCAGCGGCGCGCCGATCAGCGCGCCCGCCGCCTTGGCGTGGCCCCCGCCGCCGAACGCACGGGCCAGCATGTTCACATCCACCTCGCCGCTCGAGCGGAACGAGACCTTGGTCGCGCCGTCGGCCAGCTCGCGGAAGAGCAACGCCACCTCCGTACCCTCGATGGAGCGGGCGTGCTCGACGATGCCCTCCAGATCCTCGGAGGTGACGCCGAGCGCGTCGCCGACCTCGCGCGGGATGCTGATCCAGGTGATGGGCAACTCCGGATCCACCTCGAGCCGCTCCAGCGCCGCGCGCAGCAGGTGGATGCGGCGCAGCGGCACGTTGGCGAAGATGCGGCGGTAGACGGCTTCCGGATCCAGCCCGCGCCGCATCAGGTCCGCGGCAATGAGGTGGGCGCGCGCCGTCGTATTCGCGAACCGGAAGGAGCCCGTGTCGGTCACGATGGCGACGTACAGCCCTTCGACGACCGAGGGCGGCCACGGTTCTGCGAGCCCTCCTGCGCGCAGCAGGTCGTAGACCAGTTCGCCCGTCGCGCACGCGGTGGGGTCCTGGAGCGTGATGCCCGGGATGCCGCCTTCCGCCGGCGGGTGGTGGTCGATGACGACGACGGCGCGGTCCCGCAGCGCCCGTGCGAGCCGGCCGACGCGGCTGGGCTCGCTCGTGTCCAGGACGACGATGAGGTCCGCGTCCGCCAGCGCTTCGTTGGCGGCGGCCGTGCCGGCCTCGGCGATCCAGCCCTGATCGGGAATGAGGTAGCGGTACAGCGCCGGGAACGGCGTGGGGTTGACGACCGTCACGCGCTTGCCGCGTCCTGCCAGGTAGCTCCCCAGCGCCGCCTCGCAGCCGGTGCCGTCGCCGTCCGCGTTGACATGGGTCGTGAGCACGACGTGGCGCGCGGAGTCGAGCGCCGCCAGCACGCGCGCCAGCGGCTCCCGGCGCTGCGCCGGGATCGCGTCCAGGTCGCTCAGGCGTCCGGCCGTCGTCTCGTCCCGCGACTCGCCGCGGCGCGGCGCCGGCGCCGCGCTGGGGAGGACCTTCTCCTTGGTGTCACCGTGTGGCACTCCGCTTCCTCAACTTCGCGAAGGTGGATGCGATGTGCACCCGCCAGGGCGAGAGCCGGCCGTGGATCCGCCCTTGCCGGAGCGCAGCCAGGAATGCCGACGGCTCGTCGTCGAACGGCGGCACCTCGACGTACGCCCGACCCACCTCCGCGAGGGTGTGCGCATCCGACCCCGCACCCACCGCCACGCCGTGCGCCCCCGCCCATGCGACGGCGCGGTCGTTCAGGCGCTGGAAATGGATACGCGCGTTGAACCCCTCCACCGCGTCCACGAGGTCGGCGATCTCGCCCAGGATCCTGCCGCCGCCGCCCTTCCCTCCCACGAACGGATGCGGGACGTAGACCACGCCGCCCTGCGCCCGGATCCGGAGGCAGGTCTCGCGGGCCGGCGTCCCTTTCTCAATGGGCTCTCGCAGGAAGAGCCCAATGATGTCTACCCCTTCGGCCGTGCGAATCTCCTCACCCACGATGACCCGGTCCGGGTAGCGGCGCTTCAACTCCAGCGCGACCGCAATGTCGTTGTGGTCCGTCACGCAGATCCTGTCCACCCCGCGCGCCAGCGCCGTCCGCACCACCTCGTCCGGGTCGCTCAGGCAATCGTACGACCCGGCTGTGTGCAGGTGCATGTCTACCCGGATACGCGTCGTTCCAGCTCCCGCCATACCCGCTCCGCTCTCGCTTCCAGCTCCTCGAGCGTCCCCGCGTTCTCGATCACGATGTCCGACCGCCGACGCTTCTGCTCCGCCGGCATCTGCGCCGCGATCATTCGCCGCGCCTCGTCCGGGTCCAGCCCCCGGTCTCGCACCAGCCGCTCCAGCCGCACGGCTTCCGGCGCGTCCACCAGCACGACCACATCGAACTCGTCTTCGAGGCCGACCTCGAACAACAGCGGAATGTCGTTGACGACGATGCGCGCCCCCTCGCGCTCGAGCCGCTGCTCCTCCTCCCGCCGCAGCCGCGCCACCTCGGGGTGCACGATGGCCTCCAGACGGCGCCGGGCGGCCTCGTCCCGGAACACGATCGCCCGCATCGCCTCCCGGTCCAGCCCGCCGCCCGGCTCCAGCACCCCGGGGCCGAACGCCTGGGCGATCCGCTCCAGCGCCGGCGACCCCGGCTCCACGGCCCGCCGGGCCAGCACGTCGGCATCGATGATCGGGGCGCCCAACCGCGCCCAGACCCGTGCAACCGAAGACTTGCCGCTGGCGATGTTGCCGGTGAGGGCGACGCGCAGCATCGGGTCAGCCGACGGACGGCTCGGACTTCAGGCGGCGCCGCACGGCGACCATCGCCACAGCCACGACGATCAGCGCCAGGACCAGCCCTCCCGCTGTCCCCAGCGCGCCCGCGATGAGCTTCCAGCTCTCACCCGCCAGGTAGCCCAGCGCGACGGACCCGCCGGCCCAGCCCAGCACCCCGAGCATGTCGTAGGCCAGGAAGCGGAGGTAGGGCATGCGGCTCATGCCGGCACACCACGGCATGAGCGTCCGCACGAAGGAGAGGAAGCGGGCCACGGTCACCGCCATCGCCGCCCGGCGCCGGAACAGCTTCGCCGTCAGGACCTCGTAGTGGGACCAGACCTGGCCGAACCGCCCCCCACGCCCCACGAAACGACCACCGCTGTATCGACCCAGCAGATACCCGGTCTGGTCCCCGATCAGCCCACCCGCGAAAGCGCCCGCGAAGATATGCTCCACCTCGAAGTAGCCCTGGTCCGCCATGAACGCCCCGATCAGGACCGTCGCCTCCGCCGGGATCAGGAGTCCGATGAAGACGGCGGTCTCCGCCAGCGCCACGGCGAAGACGACCCACGGCCCGATCTTGATCAAGTGCTCGATGATGGCGGGAAGGAGGGAATCCACCGGCTGCCTCTACCATCGTGACACGGAAACCCGGATGTCATCCGCGGTGTCGCGCTCGCCATCCGGACCGGCGGATCCGCCGATCAGCGAATCCCGCGTCACGATCAGGTAGTAGGGCGAGCCCCAGGGGTCGCGGCCGCCGCGGCCGGAACGGTGCAGCTGCATCACGTACGTATGGAAATGCTCCGGATCGGGCAGTGGCTGCCCTCGCTGTGCGGCTTCCCGCAGGCTCCGCAGCGCCGCCCGCAGCTCATTGGCGGCCGACCAGCGCCACGCCGTTTCCGTGACCGGCTCCAACCTGGCCGCCCACCAATCCATCACGTCCCCGAACGCCGGCTCGAGGTGGGGCCGCGCCCGCGCCCGCAGGTCCGGCACGCTCATGGCCGCGCCGCCCGTAAAGACCAGGATGAGGAAGAGCTTCTTCACCATCGCTCAGTTCCGCGGCCTGCCGGAACGCATCCTCGCCGCCCAGCGCAGGTACCGGCCCAGCTCCGCGGGTGTGGGCAGAGCATCCGCGCTTCGGTACGCCGTCTCCATGCGCCAGTCCAGGTACTCTCGCGGCGGCAACGGCAAGAAGGGTGGGCGGCGATACCAGTCCCGCGCTCTGAAACGCCAGGCAGCGCGGAGCGCTGGCCCGTAGAGACGCGGGTGGAGCAGCGTCCGTGCGATCAGTCGGCCCACGCTCACCACTCCGCTCCATCCAGTGGCATCCCGACGCGGGCGCTCCGGGGGGCACTCTAAGATATCACGTCCCGCACACGTCTGTAAACCGCCCGTGCCCTGCGGCCGTCCCAGGGGTGGCCCCTGCCCCCACCGCCGGGTATAATAGGCTGGAGATGTCCCATCCCATTCCGGGCTGCTGCGGCCGCCCGGACCGCCGCGCTGCCGCGCGCGGCCCCCTGGCGCGTCCGCCCCCGACCGCGGACCCGAACGTGGAGAATCATGGCGACGAAGGCGAAATCCCCCCGGCCGGTCGAGCGCTTCGCGGATCTGGATCGTGACACGCTGATCGGCTTCTACCGGACGATGTTCACGGCGCGGCGGATCGACGACAAGGAGATCCAGCTCAAGCGGCAGAATCGGATCTTCTTCCAGATCTCCGGCGCCGGGCACGAGGCCGTGCAGGTCGCGATCGCGCAGCACCTGCGTCCGGGCTCCGACTGGTTCTACCTCTACTACCGCGATCGCGCCCTCACGCTGGCGCTGGGCATGACGCCGTACGAACAGTTCCTGCAGGCCGTGGCGGCGGCGAGCGACCCCAACAGCGGTGGGCGGCAGATGCCGGCGCACTGGGGGCACCGCAAGCTGCGCATCGTCAGCACGTCCTCGCCGACGGGGACACAGTACCTCCAGGCCGTCGGCTGCGCGGAGGCCGGGTGGCGCGCGGCGAAGGTCCCCGCCATGCGGGAGCAGATCGAGCCGTTCGAAGACGACGAGATCGTGCTCTGCACCTCCGGCGAGGGCCAGACGTCCGAGGGGGAGTTCTGGGAGGCGCTGAGCACGGCGTGCAACCTCTCCCTCCCCGTTCTCTTCCTGATCGAGGACAACGGGTACGCGATCTCCGTACCGGTGGAGGTGAACACGCCGGGCGGGAGCATCAGCAAGCTCGTGTCGTCGTTCCCCAACCTGTACGTGCAGGAGGTGGACGGCTGCGACGTGCTGGCCAGCTACGAGGTGACCGGCCGGGCCGTGGCGTACTGCCGGGAGCGGCGTGGTCCCGCGCTGGTCCACGCTCACGTGATCCGGCCGTACTCGCATTCAATGTCGGATGACGAGCGGCTGTACCGGCCGGAGGCGGAGCGGGCACGGGACGCCAGCCGCGACCCCATCCCACGGTACCGGCGTTTCCTGATCGAGGAGGGGATCGCGACCGCCGAGGAGCTGGATGCGCTCGAGGCGGAGGTGGTGCAGGAGGTCCAGGAGGCGGCCGACCGCGCGCTGGAGCAGCCTCAGCCGGCGCCCGAGACGGCAACGCTCTACCTGTACTCGCCCGACGTGGATCCGACGGCGGAACAGTTCGACACCGAGGAGGATCCACGCTTCGAGGGCGAGGAGACGACGATGGTGGACCTCCTCAACGCGTGCCTCCGGGACGAGATGGAGCGCGATCCGCGCATCGTCGTCTTCGGTGAGGACGTGGCCGACGCGAGCCGCGAGAGCGTGCTCGACGAGGTCAAGGGGAAGGGCGGCGTCTTCAAGGTGACATGGGGCCTCCAGCGTCGCTTCGGCAGCACCCGCGTCTTCAACTCGCCCCTCGCCGAGGCGAACATCGTCGGCCGCGCGGCCGGCATGGCGGTGCGGGGGCTCAAGCCCGTGGTCGAGATCCAGTTCTTCGACTACATCTGGCCGGCCATGATGCAGATCCGGAACGAGCTGGCCACGATGCGCTACCGCTCGAACAACGCGTGGAGCGCGCCGGTGGTGATCCGCGTCGCCTACGGCGGCTACCTGAAGGGCGGTGCGATCTACCACTCCCAGACGGGCGAGACGCTGTTCACGCACATCCCGGGGCTGCGGGTCGTGATGCCGTCGAACGCGGTGGACGCGAACGGGCTCCTGCGTACCGCGATCCGGTGCGATGACCCGGTCATCTTCCTCGAGCACAAGCACCTGTACCGGCAGGTGTACAACAAGGGCCGTTATCCCGGGCCGAACTTCATGATCCCCTTCGGCAAGGCGAAGGTCGTGCGGGAGGGGACGGACGTGACCGTCATCGCCTGCGGCGCCCTGGTGAAGCGCTCGCTGGACGCGGCGAAGGCGGTCGAGGCCGAGGGCGTGAGCGTCGAGGTGATCGACCTCCGCTCGCTGAATCCGTTGGACATGGAGACGATCGCGGCGTCCGTGCGCAAGACGAACCGCGTCGTCATCGCGCACGAGGACCCGCTGTCGTGGGGGATCGGCTCGGAGATCGCGGCGCGGATCGCCGACGAGGTGTTCGAGTGGCTCGACGCGCCGGTCAAGCGTGTCGCATCGCTGGACACGTGGGTGGCCTACTCGCCGCAGCTCGAGGACGTGATCCTGCCCTCGCCGGAGCGAGTCCTCGCGGCGATCCGGGAGGTCGTGGCGTACTGACGGCCACGTTCGCCGTGGAGGGCCGCCGCCGGCCGCGCGCGGCGGTGCTCACGCGATCACGCGCGGGGCTCCCAGGGCCTCGCGCGTGATGCGTCTTCGGGTGGCGCCCCCTCTCACCGGATCTCGAACGCGGCGGTGCGCGTCACGGATCGGCCGGATGCGAGGCTGGTGACGCGCACGCGCACGGTGTGTGTGCCCGGCTGCGAGCGTGCCAGGAGCAACGCGATGCGTTCGGCGACGGAAGGGGAGTCGGCCCCTCGTTCGAGCTCGAGGGCGGCGGTCGGCGCGCTGTCCGGCGCAGCCGCGGGCCGGAGCGGAACACGCTCTCCCGCTGGATCGAGCACCTCGATCGTGACGCGGTACCGGGCCCGTCCGTCTGGCGACAGCGGGAGGCCGCTGGCCTCGACCGAGAGCGAGAGACCGCCGGCCTCGGCCACCTGGACGGCGACAGCCGAGACGGTGAACGGCTCGGGCGGCGCCTCCGTGACGGCCTGGGTGCGCTCGACCAGCGCGCGCGTCCTGCCGTAGGCCGCCAGGAGCTGGACGTCGTCCGGGTTCAGTGAGACGGCGTGCTGGAGCGCCTCCCACGCCCCGGGCGCCGCCGTGGAGTCGCTCTCGGCGATGACGGCGAGCAGGAGCGCGAGCTCGCGCCAGGCGGACGGGTCGTGAGGCGTCTGGCGGACCCGGGCTCGCAGCGTTGCGATGGCGGCCGCCGTGTCGCCCCGGGCGGCCAGCTCGCGCGCCGCCCGGGCCTCAGCGCTCTCCTCCGCGCGTGGATCCGGCGGACGGGGTGCCGCGGCGGCCGGGGGACCCGGCCGTGCCCGGCTCAGCACGTAGTCGACGGCGACCTGGATCGACGGGTAGTACGTCGTGAACCCGGAGTAGTCGAACACGGGCCGGCGGCCGGCCAGGCGCTCCACCTCGTCCGCCTCGAGGCTCTCCATGTCGTCGGCCGCCGCCGGCAGGACCAGGCTGTTCACGCCCACCCGCAGCCCGAGGTCCCGCGTGACCGGGAACCGCGCCGTCACGCCGAGTGACAGCCCCCACCCCGTCCAGCTCCGGCTGCGCCACTGCAGCGGCGCGTCGGCCGGGGCGCCGAACTGGGTCGCGAACACGTCCCGGTGGCCGTTGGAGAGGTCGAGGGTGTGATGCGTCACGACGGGGGCGACGAGATACGCGACACCGCCGGCGCCGTCCGCCCACTGGCCGAGCCGCACGGCCATGCCGGCAGTGAACGTCCAGATCCTGACGCTTCGGCCGATCTGCTGTGGCCCGCCGCGGCCGCCGCTGTAGCTGGCCTCGGTGCTCGCCGATACGAGGTCAACGCCGATGAAGGCGCCGAAGCCCGACTGTGGGCGGTAGCGTAGCGCGCCGCCGACGAGAGGCGCGATCCGCGTGCGTTCGCTGTACATCGTGCTGAACGACTCGCTGCTGCTCTTCGCCGTGACCCTGGCGTTGTACAGCCACGCGGGCAGCATCGCCCCGCCTCCGACGGAGACGGCCCAGCGCGGCGGCGCCGGCTCCTGGGCGTGGGCGACCGACGGCGACAACGTGAAGCCGACAAGGGCCACCAGGAACGGCCTGGGCGTCCGCACCCGAGGAATCCGGTTCATTGCGACCCCCGTAGATGAGGAGCACGTGGATCCCGACCCATGGCCTGCGTTCACCGCGCGTGGGCGATGAGGTCGACCACCCGGTCGAGCTCCTCCGGCGAGTTGTAGATGTGCGGAGCGAGCCGCATCCAGCCGTAGCCGTACTCGCCGATCACGCGGCTCCGGACGTTTGCGGTCTCGGCCAGGTGGCGTTGGAGCTGGCGCGCATCCATTCCATCAACGCGGAAGGCGACCATTCCTGCCACAGCCAGGCCGCTGGCCGGCGACACAATGCGCACGCCGGGGATCCCGCTCAGTCCCTGCGCCAACCGGTCCCGGAGGAACCTGATCCGCGCGTAGACGCGCTCGGGCCCGAGCTGCTCGTGGAACTCGAGTGCAGCGTCGAGGCCGGCGAAGCGGGATTCATCCAAGGTCCCCGTGTGGTCCAGGCGGCGCGCGCCCAGGGCGAGGTTGTCCCAGTTGCCGGACGCAATGGACGGCCACAGCCGTGCGCGCCACTCTTCGCGGACGTAGAGCAGCCCCGTGCCCTGCGGCGCGAGGAGCCACTTGTGCGCGGAGGCGGCGTAGAAGTCCGCATCGATGCGACGCAGGCCGAGCGGCATGAGGCCGGGCGGGTGGGCGCCGTCGATCACCGTGATGACGCCACGCTGCCGGCACTCGCGCACCAGCTCTTCGACGGGCATGACCGCGCCGTTGGTGAACAGAACGTGCGAGATCGAGAGCACGCGGGTGCGAGGCGTCAGGGCGGCCAGAATGCGCCGGGTCGTCTCCTCCGGGTCGGCGGGGGGAACGGGGAGCGAGACGACGCGGAGACGGATGCCACGTCGCGCGGCGAGGAGCTGCCAGCAACACAGGCCGCCGATGTGCTCGTGGTCCGTCGTGACGACCTCGTCGCCTGCGCCGAGCTCGAGCCCTTGCGCGACCCAGTTCATCCCCTCGGTGGTGTTGCGCGGGAACACGAACCCTTCCGGGTCGGCGTCGAACAGGCGGCCCAGCCGATTCCGGATCCGATCCCAGGGGACGCCGGGCGGGTACGTTTCGGCGACGCGTCGGATCGCGGCGACCATGGCGTCCACCACCGGCCGGGGCTGTGGCCCGAGGGTGCCGACGTTGAGGTAGATGCGGTCCGGAGGGATCAGGAACCGGTCCCGCACCCGGCGCCAGAACGCCTCGCCCTCCTCCCCCGGGGCGCCGGCCGGGATCGGCGCCTGCGCGGCGACGGCGCCAGCACCCACGAGGTCCGGCAACGCCGCTGCCGTCGCCGCACCGACGACATTGCGGAGGAACCGGCGTCGGCTCGCCCGTCGCGGCGGCTGCGCTGGGTGGTGGCTCGACGTGTGCACGTCGCGAGTATGCGGCTCGGCCCGAGCGGGGCGCAACCCTGGCCCCACTCGTTCGGGCGGGCATAGGTTGAGGGCATGGCGCGCACGCTCGGCTTCCTGCTCCAATACCTGAGGCCCCGGCCGGGAGCGGTCGAGGAGGCGGAGGTTCCCTACCGGAGGGACGGCGAGACCCTGCCGGCGACTCTCTACCGCCCGGCTGGCCGTCGCGGGCCGCACCCCGCCTGGGTCGTCCTCCACGGGCTCACGTACCGTGGCCGGTATCACCCTTCGTTGGAGCGCCTCGCGCGCGCGCTCGCCGCCAGCGGCGCGCTGGTCTTCGTCCCGGAGATCCCCGAGTGGCGCAGGCTGCGCGTCGCGCCGGCCCTCACCACCGCGACGATCCGTTCGGCCATCGTCGCGCTGAACGAGCGCGCCGACGTGGCCGAGGGGCGCATCGGCGTGCTCGGCTTCTCGTTCGGCGCCACCCAGGGCCTCATCGCCGCATCGGATCCGGAGCTGGACGGGAAAGTGCAGGGCCTGGCGGCCTGGGGCGGGTACTGCGACCTGTTCAACCTGTTCCGCTTCGGCATCGCCGGCGAGTACGAGCTGGACGGCGTGAGCCGGCACAGCGAGCCGGACCCGTACGGCCGCTGGATCATGGGCGCCAACTATGTGACGCGGATGCCGGGGCACGCCGGCTACACCCAGCTCGCGGCCGCCCTGGAGCAGCTCGCCCGGGAGGCCGGCCGCCGCGGCGTCTCGGCGTGGGATCCGGTCTACGACCCGTTGAAGGCGCGGCTCCGCGCAGGCCTTCCCCCGGCGCAGCGGGAGCTGTTCGACATCTTCGCCCCGCCGGCCGGACGACCGGTCCCCACCCTGGACCGCGCCCGCGAGCTGGCCCGGGAGCTCGCCGCGGCCGCCCTCGAAGCGGATCCGTTGCTCGATCCCGCTCCGTTCCTGCCGCGTGTGCCGCTCCGCACGCTGCTCGCGCACGGGAGGGACGACCGCCTCGTGCCGTACACGGAGACCCTGCGGTTGGCGCGTGCGATCCCTGCACAGCGACGGGTCGGCTGCACGGTCACGGCACTGTTCGCTCACTCGGGCGGCGCGGAGGCGGCGCTCGGCCACCTCGGCCGGGCCAGGGAAGCCGCTCGCTTCCTCGGCCTGCTCCGCGACATCCTCCGCCTCATCTGACCGCCGGTCGCGGCGACCGCCGGCGCCCGGCCGGGCGCACGCGACGCCGGACCCCGGCGCGGGAACCACGAAACCATCGCTTTCCCTGCGTGTAGATAGGCGGCCGGGGTGCGGGCGTGGGCGACGCCGCTACCCGCGCTCTTCCGTCGTCGGGAGTCGACATGGACTCGTCTGCCATTCCCGTCTTTCTCGCCGGACCGTTCCCGGTGTTGCATACCGCCCGCGTGCTGCACGACGAGCAGGAAGTCGAGCTGGACGTCGCACTGCTGATCGGCGGAATGCCGACGATGCTCGCAGCGACGCGGTTCCCTCTGGATGAGACGTGGGAGCGCATCCAGCGTGCGCTCTCGAGCGGAGACGCCCGCCTGGCCGTCGCAGGCGTGCCTCACGAGGCGCAGTCGATCACCGGCGCGCCGGAGATCTATCCATCGGCGTACGTGGGGCTGGAGTGCGCGAACGGTGAGCGCCTGGTGCTGGCTCACATCAAGGGGCCGGATCGCCAGCAGGAGGCCGAAGGCTACGCCCGGTCGGTCATCTCCGCGATCCTCGAGGGCAGGACCCCGGCAGAGCTCGGCGAGCTGATCGAAGACTGAACGATCGCCGGCCGCCGGGACGGGGCCGCTCCGGCGCGGGGAAGGTGCGACTCCCTTCCCCGCGTACCGACGGCCCTGTCGTCCCCGACGCTCAGCGCATGATGCGGCCGACCAGGAAACCGGCGCCCAGCGCGATCAGCGCCGCGCGGAGCGGATGGAGCTTCACCCGGTGCTCGGCGTCCCGGCGCATGGTGCCGAAACCGGTCGTCCGGACGTAGCTGGCCGCGCGCTCCAGACGGCCCGCCACGTCACGTGCGACAGGGCCCGCCTTGCCGACGGCGCCGCCCCGGTCGCTCGCCCACGCGCCGACCCGGCCCACTGCGGCCGCCGCCCCCTCCAGGCCGTCCCCCGCCGTCGAGCGGAGGCGCGCCGGCATCTCCTTGACGACACGCCGCGCTCCTTCCACGCGCTCCATGACCCGACGCTCCGCGTCTTCCACCGCGTCCGCCACGGCCTTGTGCCCACGCTCGAAGCCGCCTTCGATCCGGCCGATCACCGTGTCGGTCCCGGCACACAGGTCGTCCAGCACCTCGAGCGCCCAGGCGTAGTGCCGCTCCTCGTCCGCCGCGGCGCGGGCGAGCACGGCTCGCACCTCCGGCGGGTGCGGGGCGTCGGCGTGGCGGCGGTACTTGTCCCGCACCTGCCGCTCGTTGGCCTTGAACGCCAGCATCAGCGCCCGGTCACCCCGCGCCGCGCCGGCGCGCTGCACCGCGGCCTTGAACATCCCGGTCGGGATGTGCGCGGTCTCGATCGGGATGCCCCCGTGCGCACGGATCAGCTCGGTCAGCTCGTCGATGTGCCGCTCATGGTCTCCGCGGAACGCGATCAGCGTCTCGCGCAGCCGCTCGTCCTCGACCGCCTCGATGGCGATCCCGTACGCCTGCACCGCGTCGTGGTCGAGCTGGAGCAGGTCGTTCAACTCGGCGACGAGGCTGGCCTCGGTCTGCATCCTGGGTTCCGCCATCCGCTCCTCCCCACCCGGCTCCCGAACGCACGGCGCGCCGCCCACGGAGGTGGGCGGCGCGCCACACCGCATCACCGTCCTGGATTGCAACGATCGTTCCCGCCCCCTATCCCGCGGCCGCGATCTCGAAAGCGCTGGCCGGATTCGAGGAGCCGATGAACCCCATGCGCCGCAGACTGTCCAGGAACGCTTCCACCACCTGCGGGTCGAACTGGTAGCCGGCCTGGTGCTCGATCTCCGCCAGCGCCTGTTCCACCGGCCACGCGGGCTTGTACGGCCGGTCGTGCGTCAGCGCGTCGAACACATCCGCCACCGCGACGATCCGCCCCACGATCGGGATCGCCTCACCCTTCAACCCCTTCGGGTATCCGGTCCCATCCCACCGCTCGTGGTGCGTCAGCGCGATCGTGGAGGCCACGTCGAGCAGCGGGAACCGGCTGCCCGAAAGGATGCGCGCGCCGATGTACGTGTGCGTGCGCATCACCTCGAACTCACGCTCACCCAGCCGCCCCGGATGCAGCAGGATCGAGTCCGGGATCCCGATCTTGCCGACGTCGTGCAGCGGCGCCGCACGGCGGATCAGGTCCACCTGCTCCTGGGGCAGCCCCAGCGCCCGCGCAACGAGCGCCGAGATCCGACCCACGCGCTGCGTGTGCTGGCCCGTGTCGTCATCGCGGTACTCCGCCGCCCGCGCGAGCCTCTCCAGGATCTCGATCCGCGCGCTCTCCAGCTCCCGCGTCCGCTCACGCACACGCTGCTCGAGCAGCTCGTTCTGACGGAGGAGCTGGAGCTGGAGGAAGCGCGTCTCGAGCAGGTTCTTGATGCGCAGTAGCACCTCCGCCACGTCGAACGGCTTGCTCAGGAAGTCCTTCGCCCCGCTGGCCAGCGCACGCCGCCGCACGTCCGCGCTGACATCACCCGTCAACACCAGGATCGGAACGTGCACGCCGCCCGGCGTCCGGTGCCTCAGGTCCTCCAGCAGCGTGAAGCCGTCGATGTGCGGCATGTGGAGGTCGAGCAGCACGATGTCCGGCTCGAACTCGAGGAAGATCGGCAGCGCGTCGCGAGGATCCGTCGTGCTCTTGTAGTTCCTGTAGCCAGCACGCTCGAGGATCCGCTCGAGCAGCCGGACGTTGTGCTCCTCGTCGTCGACCAGCAGGAAGCGGGCGTTGTCGAATTCCGTCAGCATGGCGGTGCCTCGATGAGTCGGTTCACGCGCACCGTCGCGCGCAGGACCACCGCTCGCCGCGTGCGGCCCGCCCGAACGTCACACGGGCTCGATGCACGCGGGCACGTCGTTCGCCGGCGAGTTGACCAGACGCGAGACCTCGTAGGCCTCGAGCTGGCCGGTGTACGGTTCGAGGAGCGCGCGCAGCCGCTCGCGGTCGGTTCCGCGGTCCAGCCACTCGGCGCGCTCCTCCCGGTCCAGGATGACCGGCATGCGATCGTGGATCGGCCGCACGGACGGATTGGCGGCCGTGGTGATGATCGCGCACGACTCCAGCGGCTCGCCGCCGTCGCGCGGAACCCAACGGTCCCAGATCCCGGCCATTGCGAACGGCCGGCGCGTGACGAGGCGAATGTAGATCGGTGTCCTGCCGCCGGGGTCGCGGCGCCACTCGTAGAAGCCGTCCGCCACCACGAGGCAGCGCCGCTGCTCGAACGATCGTCGGAACGCGGGACGCGCGTCCACGCTTTCCGCCCTCGCGTTGATCATCCGCTGGCCGATCGCCGGATCGTCCGCCCAGAACGGCACCAGCCCCCAACGGAGGTAGCGCCATTCCGGTCCGTCCTTGCCGGAGACCAGCGTCAGGACCGGCTGGCTCGGCGCGATGTTGTAGCGAGGCCGGTACTCGCCCGGCAGCCCGCCCACGCCGAACTCCTCCACCAGCGCCTCCGGCGTGCTCGCCAACGTGTACCGTCCGCACATCGACGTGGCCTCCCGAGATCGAGGAACACTCGCAGGCTACGACACGGGCGTTTCGGGCGCGAGCCCGAACCCTCCGCAGGTCGAGGCCACGCCCCGGGGCTGGCCGGGCGTGCGCGTCCGCCGCCACGGCCTCGCGCAGCCAGGCGCGGCACGCGCCCGCCCGGGCGCCAGGGCCCGCCGCGCCGGCCGCCGTGCCCGGCCCCGGTGAACGGGCGCACTCCGGCCATGGAAGCGGACATCCCACCCATCAGTGTCGGCACGATCGTGATCCTGCAAGAGCGGTCGCGCTCCGCGGGCGCCGCATGGACGGATCCGCGGTGCACGGCGCCTCCGCGTGCCGGGACCGTTTCGTTCCGGGGAGAGACAAGGGAAGCGTGAGCCAGCCCTTGCGGGGCCGGCGGACACGGCCAGCAAGCCGCACGCCAGTCCGGTCACACGAGGCGGTCTGCCCGCCGCCGTGAGCGCTCCCGCGACCGAGGCATCGCCGCGCACGACCGCTCGGCGGGCGCCGTGGGCGCGCCGGCCGGGTCCGCCAAGTCGTTGTGCCACGGACACATCCGCGCGCCGAACCCACGCCGCCCCTCGGCGAACGCCGCAGAACGCCCGGCGTCGCCGCGGGGCGGGCGCGGCACGACGGCGCCCTCCGAACCGTGCGGCGGAGCGTCCACGGGCCGATCGGTTGTCGCACACGTGTCTCGGAACGCGCGCACGGTTGTGGGCCGGCTGCCGCAGCGGCTCGTCCCACCCGGCAGCGGGACAGACGGTCGGGTTCCGGCTCCGGGCGTCCCGGCGCCGCTCGCCCCCTCTAGCGGCCCCGCGCCCTGCGCGTGCCCAGGACCGTGCGATACACGACGTCGGGCCCCTCATGGACGAGCCGCCCGCGGGGCGGGATCGGGACCGCCAGCGCACCGTGCCGCGCCAGGTAGGCGACGCGCCGCTGCGCGGTGTGGTGCCAGATGCGATGGTACCGCGGTGAGAGGAGCATGAACCCGATGCGGCTCCACCAGTTGGGGAACGTCCCCGGCCGCCACCGTGCATCCACGCGGAAGCGGATCTCCCCCGTCTCGTGCTCCTTCCTGAGGAGGAACCACTCCGCGCCCTGCTCGATGTGGTCGCCCACGGTGTCGTAGCGGAACCCGTAGACCGTGCCGCCGTCGTCCGCCCCTTCCTCCTGGACGACGGTCACCATCACGCCGCACAGGTAGTGCAGGCCGAGCACCTTGATCTCGATCAGCGCGTGGCGACCCGGGAGCGGATCCCGGGGGTCGAAGTGCACTTCGACGATGGACGGGTCCGAGAACTCGTAGTTCTCGATCGCGATCCGCGCCCGCCGGAACGCGCCGTCCTCCAGCGGCCCGCCGGGCGGCTCCCGCGCCACCACCGCCTCGGAGCGGTAGTGGTTCCATCCCCGCTCGGGCACCATCTCCTCCCACGCCTCGCAGAAGTTCGGCCCGAGGCCCTTCAGGCGCTCGAGCCGCCGCTCCAGCTCCGCTTCCGTCCAGCCGCCCCCGAATCGCCACTCGATCACGTGATCCCTCCTGCCGGCGCTCGTTCGACCGCCGGACCCGAGCGGCGCGAGATGCAAGAAGGCCACCCCGAACGGGCAGGGTGGCCGTCAGCTCTCGCGAGTGGGTCGGCTGGGACTCGAACCCAGGACCGTGGGCTTAAAAGGCCCCCGCTCTACCGACTGAGCTACCGACCCATTCCAAAAATAACCGAAAAATCCCCGAACTTCAACGCAGAGGAGCGGTTCGGGTGGAGGCCGGAAGACGCGCCGGAGAGCCGTGGCGGCACGGAGCGCTCCGCAGCCCCCTCCCGACCTCGTGGAGGGCACGGAACGCCCGGGGCGCGGCCGGTGTCGCAGCCGGCCAGAGCCGCGCCCCTCCCGTGGCGCTGCGCGCCGGGATCCGCCCGCGCCCGACAACGTCCCACGGGGTGCCGATCCCCGGCGATCGCGAGCGGCGCCAGCCCCTCGCGATCGCTCCGGCCCGCCCCCGCGGCCGGCCGCCCCTACTCGCTCAGCTCCACGCCGCCACGCAGCGCCACCCGGTGGCCCACCCAGCAGCCGGCCACCGCCGCCATCATCTGGACGAGCAGCAGCGCCGCCGTCGTCGTGGGGGTGAGCGCGGACCACGGCGCCAGCTCCAGCAGCAGGTCGATGATCAGGTTGATGAGGAACCAGGCGACGAGTGATGTGATGCCGATGGCGATGCCGTGCAGGATGGGGGCATCGATGGCGCGGAACCCGGTGAAGAATCCGCCCAGCCAGAAGCCGATGACGAGGGCGACCACGGCCCAGAGGGCGTCCGTGGCGGGGTCCGCGCCCGTGAGCCCGAGGCCCGCGAGCACGAGGAGGATCAGCGACGCCACGGCGACGGCGACCAGCCAGCCGGCCGCGACCCACGCGGCGCGGACGTTCCGGAGGTGTTCCGTGTGCATGTCAGGCCTCCAGCCCGAGGCTGAGCTGAACGGGGGCGAAGGAGCGGCGGTGGTGCGGCGTGAGGCCGAGCCGCTGGATCGCCGCGCGGTGCTCGGCCGTGCCGTAGCCGGCGTTGTGCTCCCAGCCGTAGCCGGGGTAACGCGCCGCGAGGCGGCGCATCAGCCGGTCGCGCGTCACCTTCGCCAGGATGGATGCGCATGCGATGCTGTGCACGCGCCGGTCGCCTTCGACGATCGCGGTGTGCGCCTCCCCGAGCACCGGCACGGGGAGGCCGTCCACCAGGAGGTGCTGCGGCGCGACCCGTAGCCGCCGGACCGCACGCAGCATGGCCAGATGGGTGGCACGCAGGATGTTGAGCCGGTCGATCTCGCGGGCGCTCGCCGCGCCGATGCCGTAGCACACGGCGCGCGCGCAGATCTCCGCCGCGAGCTCTTCGCGCGCCGCGGGCGAGAGACGCTTCGAGTCGTCCACGCCCTCGATCGCCACGCCCTGCGGCAGGATCACGGCCGCTGCGAGGACGGGGCCGGCGAGCGGTCCGCGACCGGCTTCGTCGATGCCCGCCACCAGTTCAATGCCGCGATCCCAGAAGCTCTGCTCGAGGGCGAGGAGCCGGTCCGGTCGGCGCCGCTCGCCCTGGCGACGCGTGCCGCGGCGTGTGCGCCCCATGCGCCCTCGCAGAGGCGCCTCAGCTCTCGCGCCTCTCCTTGATCCGGGTCGCCTTGCTGCCCCGCAGACGACGCAGGTAGTACAGCTTCGCCCGACGGACCCGACCGCGCCGCACCACCTCGATCGACTCGATCGAAGGCGAGTGCAGCGGGAAGATCCGCTCGACGCCGATGCCGCTCGAGATCTTGCGCACGGTGAAGCTCTCGCTGATCCCTGCCCCGCGGCGGCCGATGCACACCCCCTCGAAGGCCTGGATCCGCTCCTTGTCACCCTCACGCACGCGCACGTTCACGCGGATCGTGTCGCCGGGCCCGAATTCGGGCAGGTCGGTCCGCATCTGTGCCTTCGTAACGTCTTGCACGACGTCCATCGCTGCCTCCTCATTCTCATCGGCTGCCGCCGCCCCGGGCCCTCACTGGCCCTCGGCCGCCTCGCCGTGTCGCTCCAGATACGCACGCCACAGGTCCGGCCGCCGCTCCCGCGTCAGCCGCTCGGCTTGCTCCTGCCGCCACGCCGCGATGCGGGCGTGATCGCCGGAGAGCAGGATCTCCGGGACCCGGTACCCACGGTACTCCGGCGGCCGCGTGTACGACGGCGGGCTGAGCAGCCCATCATCGTAGAACGAATCCGTCGCCGCCGACTCGTGCCTGCCCAGCGCACCGGGCAGCAAGCGCACCACCGCGTCGGTCACCACGAGCGCGGCGGGTTCGCCGCCGCTCAACACGAAGTCGCCGATCGAGAGCTCCTCGGTGGCCAGGTGGTCGGCGACGCGCTGGTCCACGTCCTTGTAGTGGCCGCAGAGCAGCGTGAGCTCCGGCTGGACCGCATAGCGCACCGCATCGGCGTGCTCGAACCGCTTGCCCCGCGCCGAGAGCAGCACGATCGGCCCCTGCGGCGCCAGAGCCTCCACCGCCTCGAAGAACGGCTCCGGCTTCATCACCATCCCCGAGCCGCCGCCGTAAGGCGCATCATCCACGGTGCGGTGCCGGTCGTGGGTGAAGTCCCGCAGGTCCACGACACGGTACGTCACCAGGCCCGCGGCCGCCGCTCGGCCCAGGATGCTCAACGAGAGCGGCGTGGTGAAGTATTGCGGGAAGATGGTGACGATGTTGATCCGCACCGCCCTTCTCCCTCACGGGCCACGCGCGCCGCGGCCCCTTCCACCTCAGAGCTCCAGCAGACCGGCAGGCGGGTCGATCACGATCCGCCTGCGCTCGACATCGACCTCCTTGACGATCTGCTCGGTGAAGGGGATCAGGTGCAGCTTGTCCCCCCCCTTCACCTCGAGCAGATGCGCCGGCTCCGTCTCGTAGACTTCTCGCACCCGCCCCACCACCTGCCCTTCGACCGTGACCACCTCCGCGTCCAGCAGCTGGTGGTAGAAGACCTCGCCTTCCTCCAGGGGCGGAAGATCCTCCACCGGCGCCGACACATAGCGACCGGCCACCGCTTCGGCGGACGTGCGGTCGTCCAGCTCGTCGAACTTGACCAGCAGCCCTCGGCGGTAGGGCCGCAGGTGCTCGATCACCAGCGGCGGCACGTCCGGATCCGGCTCAGGCCCGCCGTCCGGCGATGCCAGCCGCAGTACGCGCCCCGGCACGAAGACCTGTTCGGGGGTGTCCGTCAACGGCCAGATGAAGACCTCGCCCCGCGTGCCGTGCGCCTTGTTGATGTGGCCCACCACGAGGTGACGCGGCTCCCCCTGCCCCGCTCGCGAGGGTTCCGGGCCGGCAGGAGACGCCGCCATCTCGCTCACTCCGCCGGGCCGGCCTCGGGAGCGGCTGTGCCTTCCCCAGCGGACGGCGCTGCGGAGGCGGCGGCCGGCTCGGACGCCGCTCCGGCCTCGGCGGCAGGCGCCTCGGCCCGGGGTGCGGGCGCCTCCGACGCCGCCGGCGCGGCCGCGCCCCCCTTGGCGCCACGGGGCTCCTCCGCCGGCTGCAGCAGCACGACCGTGGCGTCCCCGCCCTTGCGCGCCTTGCGGATCAGCGCCGCCGCGGTCTCCGTGGGCTGCGCGCCCCGCTCCAGCCAGTAGTCCACCTTCGCCAGGTCGAGGCGCAGCTCGGCCGGCTGCCGCCGCGGATTGTAGAAGCCGAGCGATTCCACGTAGGCGCCATCCCGCGGGTTCCTCGAATCGGCCACCACGATGCGGTAGCTCGGCTGCTTCTTCCGGCCCACTCGCCGGAGTCGGATACGTACGGGCATTGGCCTCTGTCTCGCGGGGTCTTGGAACGATTCTGCTCAGCCGAAGAGGTTGAACGGCATCCGCGGGCGGCCGGGCCCCATCCCCAGCCCCCGCATCTGCTTCATGAGCTTCTGGACCTGCTTGAACTGCTCCAGGAGCCGGTTCACCTCCTGGATCGGCCGGCCGGATCCACGCGCGATGCGGGCACGGCGCGAGCCGTTCAGGATCTCCGGGCGCGCCCGCTCCTGCGGCGTCATCGAGAGGATGATCGCCTCCAGGTGCTTCATCCGCTTGGGGTCGACCTTCACGTTCTTCAGCAGCTTGTGGTTCACGCCCGGGATCATCTTCAGCAGGCCCTCGAGCGGCCCCAGCTTCTGCAACTGCTGCATCGCCACGAGGAAGTCGTTCAGGTCGAACTTCCCCGTCTGCGCGAGCTTCCGCTCCAGCCGCTCCGCCTGCTCCCGGTCGAACGCCTGCTGCGCACGCTCCACCAACCCCACCACGTCCCCGCGCTGGAGGATCCGGTCTGCCATCCGGACCGGGTCGAACACCTCCAGCGCCTCCGGCCGCTCGCCCACGCCGATGAACTTGATCGGCACGCCCGTCGCACCGCGGATCGAGAGCGCCGCACCACCCCGGGCGTCGCCGTCCATCTTCGTGAGGATGACGCCCGTGAGCTCCAGCGCCTCGTGGAAGCCCGTCGCGATCCGGACCGCCTCCTGGCCCGTCATCCCGTCCGCCACCAGCAGGATCTCGGTCGGCCGGGTCGCCGCCTTCACCCGCCGGAGCTCGTCCATCAGCTCGGCGTCGATCTGGAGCCGGCCCGCGCTGTCCAGGATCACGGTCTTGCGCTTGTCGGCGCGCGCCTGCTCCAGCGCCCGCACGGCCAGCTTCGCGACGTCCCGCTCCCCGCGGTCCGCGAACACCGGCACCCCGATCTGCTTACCCAGCGTTTCGAGCTGGTCGATCGCCGCCGGCCGGTAGATGTCCAGCGCCGCCAGCATCGGCGACCGGCCCTCCCGGTCCAGCCGCCGCGCCAGCTTCGCCGCCGTCGTCGTCTTGCCCGAGCCCTGGAGCCCCACCAGCAGGATCACCGTCGGCGGGGACGGCGCGAGCTGGAGCGCAACACGGCTCCCCCCCAGCAGCGCGACCAGCTCGTCGTGAACGATCTTCACGATCTGCTGGCCCGGCGAGATGGACTTGAGCACGCGCTCGCCCAGCGCACGCTCTTCCACCCGCGCCAGGAAGTCCCGCGCGAGCTGGTAGTTGACGTCGGCCTCCAGCAGGACGCGGCGGATCTCCCGGAGCCCGTCCTTGATCATGGGCTCCGTGAGGACGCCGCGCTGGCGGAACCGGCCGAGCACGCCGTCCAGCTTTTCGCTCAGCTCCTCGAACATCCCGTTCCGGCTCGGGTCGAGATACCAAAGCCTTGTAACATATCGAAATTTACGCCCCGGCTCAAGGGCCGGGGCGGGGGCGAGGGCGAGGGCGGCGGCTCTCGGCTACCGCACGCGGATGATCTCGCCCCGCTCCGTCCCGACGGAAACGAACCAAATCGGGACGCCGGTCAGCTCCTCGATCCTCTCCAAATAACCCCGGGCGCGGGCCGGCAGGTCCTCCACGGCCCGGGCCCCGCCGGTCGGGGCGCGCCAGCCGGGGAGGGTCTCGTAGATGGGCCGGGCCCGCTCGAGCACCGCCAGGTCCTCTGGGAACTCCTCCAGCACCTGGCCATCGGCCTCGTACGCCACCGCGACCTTCACCTCGTCGAACGAATCGAGCACGTCGAGCTTGGTGAGCGCCAGCCCGGTCAGCCCGTTGACCCGTGCGGCGTAGCGGAGGACCACGGCGTCGAACCAACCGCAGCGGCGCGGGCGCCCCGTCGTCGCCCCGTACTCGCCGCCGAGCTCCCGGAGCCGGTCTCCGAGCTCCGAGTCCAGCTCCGTGGGAAACGGTCCGCTACCCACGCGCGTCGTGTACGCCTTGACGACGCCGAGCACCGCGTCGATCCGCGTCGGCCCGATCCCGACCCCCGTCGCCGCGCCGGCCGCCGTGGTCGTGGACGACGTGACGAACGGGTAGGTGCCGTGATCCACGTCCAGCAGCGCCCCCTGCGCGCCCTCGAGCAGGACGCGCCGGCCGGAATCCAGTGCCCTGGCGATCTCGTGGCCGGTGTCGGTGATCAGCGGAAGGAGCCGGTCGCGGTACGCGAGGACGTCCTCGGCGACGCGGGCAGGGTCGAGCTCCTCGGCGCCGCTCGCGCGCAACGCCTCGTTGGCCCGCTCCGCCGCCGCGCGTAGCCGCTCCGCGATGTCGTCCGCGCGCAGGTCCGCCACCCGGATGCCCCGGCGCGCGATCTTGTCCTCGTACGCCGGCCCGATCCCCCTGCCCGTGGTGCCGATCCGCGAGGCGCCGCGGCGCTGCTCGCTGGCGATGTCGAGACGCTTGTGGTACTCGAGGAGCAGGTGCGCGCGTCCGCTGACGCCCACGCGTCCGTCGGTGTCGATGCCGCGGGCGTGCAGCCCGTCCAGTTCCTGGAAGAACTGCTCGACATCGAGGACGACGCCGTTGCCGAGCAGGCAGCGTTTGCCCGGATGGAGAATGCCGGACGGGATCTGGTGCAGGATGAACTCGTCGCCGCCCACGTTCACCGTGTGGCCCGCGTTCGCGCCGCCCTGGTAGCGCGCGACGATGTCCACCGTGGGCGTGAGCACGTCCACGATCTTGCCCTTCCCCTCGTCGCCCCATTGGGCGCCGACGACCACCAGGCACCTGAAGTTCTCGAGCACGCCTGCGTCCCTCTCCGAATCGGTGCGCAATTCGCCGTTGCCGGACGAACGAAGGCGCCCCCGGAAGCCCGCGAGGCGGGGCCGGCGGCGCCGGACCGACCGCGAAGGTTAGCCGCGCATCGCGCCGGACGCAATCGTCCGCCCGACCCCCGAGCCCCGGCCCGGTGGCGACGCCGCGCTGCCCGCCGCGCCGGCGCGGCGGGCGGTCACGGCGGGGCCGGGCCGCGCAGGCGCGCCAGGGCCGCGGAGACGAGCCGCGCGGCCGTGACGACGCCATCCCCCGTGAGCCGCGAGACGGTGTCCGCCGGCCGGTGCACCCGCAACAGCGAACGGAACGTCCCGCGCATCAGCGTCACGGCAGGGCGCCCCGCACGCGCGAACGGGATGTGGTCCACCAGGATGCCGGCGGGCACGCCGCCTCGCTCGATGGGCAGGCCGAGCTCCTCGGCGGCATCCAGCAGCGCGGCCGCGAGCCGCGGCGCCTTGCCTCGCGGTGGCCAGCCGTACGACTCCGCGATGCGGAAGGGCCCTCCGTCGTCCAGGCCATCCAGGTTGATGATGCCGTCCACGGGCGGAAGGTGGGGCGCCAACGCCTCCGCGCCCGCGAGCCCGAGCTCCTCGCCGTCGGTGATGACGAAGGCGACGTCGCTCCGGTCGCGCTCCGAGCGCGCGAGGGCGAGCAGCGCCGCGAGGCCGCTCGCGTTGTCCAGCGCGCCGGGCGAGCGGTTCCCCACGCCGCAGAGCATCAGCAGCGCACCGCCCACGATGCCCGCCCCCGCCGCGGCCGTGGCCGCGGCGCTCGTCCCCCATCGCGGGTCCAGCGCGGCGAGACCGCTGAGCCCGAGCGTGAGCGCCCATCCGCCCGCGGCGAGGGCGACCGCCACCATGCGGCCGAGCGTGGGGAGCGGCTGCGACTTCGAGTCGCGGTGGGCCATCACGATGTAGCGCGGGCGCGCCCCGGGCCGGTGAACCAGCCAGTTGCTGGACCGCGCGCGGCCCCACGGCAGCCGCGCCATCGCCGCTCGCGCGGCCCGGAGCATCCCGAGCACGGCCGCGCCGCCCGCGACGAGCGTGACCGCCGCTCCACCGCCGGAGCCCCGACGGAGAAACAGGGCGGCCAGAGCGGTGGCGATGGCCAGCACCATCCCCCCCGCCGGCACGCCCCAGCGTCCGGGCCAGGTGGAGAACTCGAACGGGATCTCCTGGATCGCGTATCCCAGCGCTTCGAGCCGGCCGCGCAGCTCCTGTGCGACCCGGGCCGCGCCCGCGCTGCCCGTGAGGCGCGGCCGGGCCAGCGCGCTCAGCGCCGCGGCCGCCTCCGCGCGCTCCGTCAGCGCGACGCCCGCCTCCTCCCCGGCGCGCCCGGCACGGAGCCGCATGGGCGTCCTCCCGGCTTCGTCGGCCCCACGCTACCCCAGCAGCCCCGCTTCCTGCATCACCTGGGCCACGTGCCGGCGCTGCTTCTCACCGAGACCCACCAGCGGCGGCCGCGGCGGCCCGCCATCGTAGCCCAGCAGCTCGAGCGCCACCTTGACGCCGGGCGCGCCGTACTGGGCGACGATCTCCTTGTGCACGGGCGCGATCCGTTCCTGGATCTCCCCCGCGCTCCGGCTCTCGCCCGCACAGTAGTGCCGGTAGATCGCCACACACTCGGCCGGCGCCAGCAGGCCGAGCGCGATGATGCCGCCCGCCGCGCCGAGCTCGAGCGCCGTATAGAACAGCGCCCCGTTCCCCACCAGCGGGCTACAGTCCTCGCCGCAGGCGTCCACGAACTCGGCGAAGCGCTTCATGTCGCCCGACGAGTCCTTGAGCCCCACGATGTTCGGATGCCGCGCCAGCTCCGCCACCAGCCCGGGCTCGAACACGGCCTTGCTGTACTTCGGGATGTGGTACAGCACGATCGGGACGGGCGAGGCGTCGGCCACCGCGAGGTAGTAGTCGCGGATCGCCGCCGGCGAGAGCACGCCGGAGAAGTAGGGCGGGACGTGCACGAGCAGCGCGTCCGCGCCCGCCTCCGCCAGCCGCTTCGCCTGCCGGATCACCGCGCGCGTGGACTCGCCGTCCGTACCCGCGATCATCTGGCGGTCCGGCGGGACGACGTCGCGGGCGAATTCGAGCAGGCGCACCTTCTCGTCTTCGTCCAGCAGTACGCCCTCGCCGGTCGAACCGAACAGCACCACACCCGTCAGCGGATGCTCCATCCACCGGCGCAGGTTGGCACGCCAACTCACGGGCGCGATGTCGCCGGTCACCACGTCGAACGGCGTGGTGACCGGCACCATCACGCCTGCAGGTCTCACGGGGCGCTCAGGCAAGTGTCTTCACCTTCAGCTCGAAGTCCGACGGGTTGGTCGCGGCGGCCTTCGCCGTCTCGTACTCGACCACGCCCTCGGCCAGCAGGTCCATGAGGTGCTGGTCGAAGGTCTGGGAGCCGTACTGCTCGCGGCCCTCGGCCATGAGGTCGAAGATCTCGTGCGTCCGCTTCGGATCCAGGATCGCGTCCCGGATCGTCGAGGTGGCGATCATGATCTCGCACGCCGCCACGCGGCCGTTCCCTCCTTTGCGCGGCAGCAGCCGCTGGCTGATGATCGCGACCAGCGTCTCCGAGAGCCGGACGCGCACCATCTCCTGCTCCTGCGGCGGGAACACGGCGACGATGCGCGAGATGGTCTGCACGGCGTTCTGCGTGTGCAGCGTCGAGAACACGAGGTGCCCGGTCTCCGCCGCCTTGATCGCCGTGTCGATCGTCTCGGTGTCACGCATCTCGCCGACGAGGATCACGTCCGGATCCTCGCGCAGCGCGGCACGCAGGCCGCCCGCGAACGACTCGGTGTCCGTCCCGATCTCCCGCTGCGTGACCGAGCTATTGATGTCGCGGTGCAGGAACTCGATCGGGTTCTCGAGCGTGATGATGTGCCGGCGCTTGGTGGCGTTGATGTGGCCGATCATCGCCGCGAGCGTCGTGCTCTTGCCGGAGCCCGTCACGCCGGTCACCAGGACGAGCCCTCGTTCGGCCTCGGCGATGCGCGCCAGCACCGGCGGCAGCCCGAGCGAGTCCAGTGTAGGGATCTCGAACGGGATCACGCGCATCACGATCATGATGGATCCGCGCTGCCGCAGGATGTTGACGCGGAACCTGCCGATGCCGGGCGCGCCCCACGAGCAGTCGTAGTCGAGGATCTGGTCGATCCGGTCCCGGTCCCACGGCGGAATGAGTTGGAGCGCGATCTGGCGCGTCTGTTCCGGGGTGAGCCGCTGCTTGGTGAGCGGCACCAGCTCGCCGTTCACCCGCGCGCGGAACACGTCGCCGGCTTTGATGTGCAGGTCGGATGCGCCGCGCTGGACCGCGGCCTTGAGGATCTCGATCATGCTGGACGTCCGTTGTGGATGACTCGGGCTGACGACCGACCCGCGGGAGAGCGCCGACGATCGGGCCGCCCGGCGGAGATCCGCCCGACGGCCCGCGTGTCGAGACAAAATCTATCAGTAGCCCGCCTGCTTGTCGACCAGGTTCAGCAGGGGGCGGCCGTCCAGGTAGCGCGCCAGGTTCTCCTCGAGCAGGGCCACCTCGCGCTCCCAGAAGCGGTGGGTGTAGGCGGAGACGTGCGGCGTGATCAGGACGTTGGGGAGCGACCACAGCGGGTGGCCCGCGGGCAGCGGCTCGGTGGCGAACACATCCAGGCCGGCGCCGCGGAGGCGTCCCGAGGCCAGCGCGTCCACCAGCGCGGCCTCGTCCACAAGCGAGCCCCGTCCCACGTTGATCAGCACCGCGTCCCGCTTCATCCGCGCGAGCTCCCGCGCGCCGACCAACCCGCGTGTCTGCGCGGTCTCGGGGGCCGCGAGGACCACGTAATCGCTCGTCTCGAGCAGGCGGTCCAGCCCCTCGGGCCCGAGGACCTCGACGCCCGGCTCCGCCGGCCCCTGCCCGCTCGGCCGCCGGCGCGTGGCGATCACGCTCCCGCCCAGGGCCACCACACGGCGGGCCACTTCGCGGCCGATGCCGCCGTACCCCGCCACGCCGGTCCGGCTGCCGGCAATCTCCCGGATCGGCGCGTCCGCCCGGTCGAACGGCTCCTTGTGCCACCGGCCCTCGGCCTGGGCGCGCACGGCGATGTCCAGGCCGCGGGCGAAGTGCAGCATCATCGCGATGACCGTCTCCGCCACCGCGGGTCCGTGCACGCCGGCGGAGTTCGTGAACGCGATGTCGCTCTCGACGAGCTCCGGCGTCAGGAGCGTCGCGACGCCGGCCGTGCCGGTGTGCACCCAGCGCAGCCTACGGCCGGCCCGCAACAACACCGGCGAGACGCCGAAGCCGAAGTACACCTCGGCATCCGCCACGGCCTCAAGCGCCTCGGCGCTCGCCTGCAGCGCGCCGTCGCCCGCGCCATCCGCCGGCGCCTGGACGACCCGGACCTCCCACTCCCCGGGGAGCGCCGCCTCGATCCGCCCGATCACCCAATCGGGCACGCGCCACAGGGGACGACGGTCGGCGAAGTCGATGACGAGCCGGCGCATCACTCGCGCGACACCTTCCTCACGCCGGGGATCTCGAGGATCGCCGGGATGACGGCGTGCTCACGAGGCCGCTCCCCTGTGAGGGAGAACGACGCCACGATGCCGTCCGCGGAGCGCTCCACGTCCACGGCATCGATGGCGAAGCCGGCGTGGCTGAGCACGGCCTCGACGCGCTCGAGCACGCCGGCCGAGGCCGTCACCACGATCCGCAGGTGCACCGGCTCGTGCCGCCGCTCCAGCCCCGCCTCGACCCGCCGCAAGAGGACCAGCACGACGATGACCAGCACGGACGTGCCGATCGCTTCCACGTACGCCGCCGCCCCCACGGCCATCCCGATGGCGGCCACGACCCACAGCGTCGCCGCCGTGGTCAGCCCCACCACACTGCCGCGAGCCTGGATGATGGTGCCCGCGCCCAGGAATCCGATCCCGCTCACGATCTGGGCGGCGATCCGTGCGGGGTCGGCGTTCGGCCGCTCGGGGGTCAGCAGCCCGATGCCCACCGACAGGTCGGTGAGGAGCGCGGCGCCCACGCAGATCAGGATGTTCGTGCGCAGCCCGGCCGGCTTGCCGCTGATCTCCCGCTCCAAGCCGATCAGCCCGCCCAGCAGCGCGGCGAGCAACAGGCGGATGAGGAGATCCAGTCGCAGCCACGCCAGCGACCCGGAGCCCGCCAGGAGCGTGTCCCAGTCCATCCGCTCTCAGTCGTTGAGTCGCCGGAGTTCCGCGAGCAGCGCCGACTTGTCCCGGGTCTGCACGTCCACCCGCTTCACCACCCGGGCCGGCTGACCGGCCACCACCACCCCGGGTTCCACATCGCGCGTGACGACCGCCCCCGCCGCCACCACGCTCCCCTTCCCCACCCGGCACCCCTCGAGCACGACCGCGTTCGCGCCGACCAGCACGCCGTCCTCGATCACGACCGGCTGCGCGCTCGGCGGCTCGAGCACGCCCGCCAGGACGGCGCCGGCGCCGATGTGGCAGTCCCGCCCGACGATGGCCCGCGCCCCCACCACCGCGTTCATGTCCACCATCGTCCCGGCACCGATCACCGCGCCGATGTTGATCACGGCGCCCATCATCACGATCACGCGCTCGCCGATCTCCACGTGCTCGCGGATCACCGCGCCGGGCTCGATGCGCGCGTTGACGTCGCGCAGGTCGAGCAGAGGCACCGCCGAGTTGCGCCGGTCCGCCTCAACGTAGTGGTAGCGGATGCGGCCGGCCTCCCGATCCATCACCTCGCGCACCCGGTCCCACTCGCCCACCAGCAGCGTCGTGCCCGCCCCCGTCGGGAACACCAGCAGGTCTTCCCCCGGCTCCACGGCCAGCTCGCCCTCGTGGCGCAGCCACGCCCGCACCGGCGTGCGCTTGCGCGCCTCCGCAATGATCCGGCTGATGTCCCGGTAATCCATTCCCGGACCTCAGAGCCCGAGGACATCCAGGAGGTCGTACCGCCCGGGCGCCTGGCCCACCGCCCAGCGCGCGGCGAGCAACGCGCCCTCGGCGAACAGCGAACGGTCGTGCGCAGCGTGCGCCAGCTCGATCCGCTCCCGCGCGCCCAAGAACAATACGCGGTGCTCGCCCACGACCTCTCCCCCCCGCACCGCATGGAAGCCGATCTCGCCCACCGGCCGCTCCGACTCGCTCCGGCCCGCCCGGCCGTCGCGCCGGAGGTCATCCAGCCGCGCCTCGCGCCCGAGCGCCACCGCGGCGCCCAGCGCCAACGCCGTGCCGCTCGGCGCATCCAGCTTACGGCGATGGTGCGCCTCGATCACCTCCACGTCGTAGCGGTCCGCCGGGAGCAGGCGCGCCGCGCGCTGCACCAGCGCGAGCAGCACGTTCACGCCGATGCTGAAGTTCGCAGCCACCACGACCGGACTGCGCGCCGCCGCCCGGTCCAGCGCATCGAGTTGCTCGGCGCCCAGCCCCGTCGTGCCCACCACCAGTGCACGCCCCGCGAGCGCCTCGGCCTGGCTCGCCAGCAGCCGGCCGAGGTGCTCGGGCGCAGAGAAGTCGAGCACCACGTCCGCGGCCTCGATCACCGGCCCGGCCGCTTCCGGCGCCTCCACCCGCGGGTAACCCAGCGGGATCGTCTCCCGGGGCTCGCGCCTCGCGCGCGCGATGCCGCCCACCAGCCGGAGATCATCGGACTGCGCGACCAGCCGCGCGACCTCCCGCCCCATGCGGCCCGTGGCCCCGGACACGGCCACGTTGATCGTCATGCCGCCTCCGCCATGGGCCTGAGCCCGGCCTCCTCCAGCGCGGCGATCAGACGCTCGAGCGCCGCACCCTCCGACCGCAAGAGCGGCAGCCGCGGCGCGCCGACCGGGAAGCCGAGCCACTCCATGGCCGCCTTCACCGGGATCGGGTTGGACTCCGCGAACAACGCGCGCACCAGGGGCAGGTAGCGGAGCTGGAGCGAGCGCGCGCCCTCGACATCCCCCGCCAGGAACCGGTGGACCATGCGGCTCACAGCGCCCGGCACCACGTTCGCCAGCACGCTGATCACCCCCGCGCCGCCCAGGGCCAGGATCGGCACGATCTGATCGTCGTTGCCGCTCCAGATCTCCAGGCGGCCGGCCACGAGGCGTGCCAACTCCGCGACCTGCGCAATGTCGCCGCTGGCCTCCTTGACGCCGATGACCCGCTCGTCCTCCGCCAACTCCGCGATCGTCGCGGGCAGGATGTTCACCGCCGCACGGCCGGGCACGTTGTAGATGATCAGCGGCAGGTCCGCCGCGTCGAGCACCGCGCGGTAGTGTGCGATGAGGCCGCGCTGCGTCGGCTTGTTGTACGGCGGTGCGCTCACCAGCACCGCGTCGGCGCCCGCCTCCCGCGCCTGCGCCGCCAGCCGCGCCACGACCGCCGTGTCGCTCCCGCCGCAACCGGCGATCACCGGCAGCCGCCCGGCGTTCTCGTCCACCACCACCTCGATCGCGCGCCGTTGCTCCGCCGCCGACATGGTCGCCGCTTCGCCCGTCGAGCCGCACACGACCAGCGCGTCGGTGCCGCTCCGGTGGTGGAAGCGGACGAGCTCGCGCAGCGTCCTGTCGTTCACGCCCGCGTCGTCGAACGGCGTCACCAGCGCGACGCCCGATCCCTTGAACCGCACCTCCCCCATCGCCGCGCCCCCTCAGAGGTTGTTGAGGTCGAGGATGTCCGTTCGCGTCACATCGGACTCGTCGGCGTCCGGCGTCAGCTCACGCTCCGTCGCGGCCAGGTAGTCCGCTTCGACCTCGTCGTAGCCGGCCACGCTGAAGAAGGAGCGGAACACCTCGTTCCCGCACCGCTCACAGACGAGGTCGCCGCGCGGCGCGCGATCGGCGAACATGTACTCCTTGCCGCACGCGAGGCAGACCTGCACCAGCACGCCCCGCGCCGGCTCGCCGAGGCGACCCACCGCCTCGCGCCCCGCCTCTTCCCGCAACTGACGCGCGCGCAGCGCTTCGAGGCTGCGGTCCTCGCCCCGCGGCTCGTTGGGCAGCTTCCGTCCATCCACCACGACCACCCCTCCCTTCCGCCGGTCGCCGCGACGCTCAGCCGCGCGCCGGCGCCAGACGGGTCAGCCCGACCAGGCCCATGCGCTCCCGCACTTCGCGCAGCGTTTCGGCCGCGATGGCACGGCACCGCGCCGCGCCGTCGCCGAGGATCTCGCGGACCAGGTCCGGGCGCGCCCGGTACTCCGCGGCCCGCGCCCGCATGGGCTCGAACTCACGCGCGATCGCCTCCGCCAGCTCCCGCTTGCACTCCACGCACCCCAGCGCCGCGGTGCGGCAGCTCCGCTCGATCTCGGCGCGCCGCTCCTCGGACGTGAAGAAGCGGTGCAGCGCAAAGACGTTGCACACCTCCGGCCGCCCGGGGTCGCTGCGCCGCACCCGCTGCGGGTCCGTCACCGCGGTGCGCACCCGCTCCGCGATGCGGTCCGGCGAATCCAGCATGCCGACGGTGTTGCCCCGCGACTTGCTCATCTTCGCCTCGCCGTCCAGCCCGCGGATCCGGCCGGCCTCGCCCACCAGCGCCTGCGGCTCCGGGAAGTACTCCCCGAACTGGCGGTTCCACCGACGCGCGATCTCCCGCGTCAGCTCGAGGTGCTGGAGCTGGTCCTCGCCGACCGGCACCACCGTCGCTCGATAGAGCAAGATGTCTGCCGCCTGGAGGATCGGATAGTTCAGCAGGCCTGCCGGCACGGACTCCATCCCGGCCGCCTTGTCCTTGAACTGCGTCATCCGCTCCAGGTCGCCCAGCGGCGTGACGGTGTTGAGGATCCACGCCAGCTCCGTGTGTTCCGGCACATCGGACTGCACGAAGATCGTGCACCGGTCCGGGTCGAGCCCCGCGGCGAGGAAGCTGATCGCCATGTCGAAGATGCGGCCCGGCAGCTCCTCCGGGTCGTAGGGCACCGTGATGGCGTGGTAATCCACGATGCAGTAGATGCAGTCGGCTTCATCCTGGAGCCGGACCCACTGGCGGAGCGCGCCGAGGTAGTTGCCGAGATGGGCTTCGCCCGTGGGCTGCATGCCGCTGAAGACGCGTGTTGCCGACATCCTCTTCTCTGTCCTGTGTTTCCGCCCGATGGTCCCGTAAATTACCACGCCGCCGGAGGGGAAGCCAGCGATCCGTCGGCCCGGGCAGCGCGTGCGTCCGCCTGGTCGGCACGGACACCCTGCGCGAAGCCGACGCCCCCGGCGCAGGACGCGGGCGGTGCTGCCCGCAGCAACGGCGCGGGCGAAAGCGCCCGCAGGTCGGTGCTCATGGAACGAGATCTCCTGGATTGCGCGCTCGCGGCCGCCCGCGCGGCGGTCGCGGTTCATCGTCGTCATCTCGGCCGGGTGACGGCCGATCAGTGGACCGAGAAGGGCGTGGCGGACTTCGTGACGGACGTGGACCGGGAGGCGGAGGCCCGGATCGTGGAGCACATTCTCGCTCGCTTCCCGGACCACGCCGTTCTCGCCGAAGAGGGGGGCGGCGTGGGGTCCGACTCCGCGGAGTGGCTGTGGATCGTGGATCCGTTGGATGGGACCACCAATTACCTGCACGGCTACCCGGCGTACGCAGCGTCCATCGCCGTGGCGCACCGCGGAGAGCTGGTGGCCGGCGTCGTCGCCTGCGCCGCGACGGGCGAGGAGTGGTGGGCGGTCCGCGGCGGCGGTGCGTACCACAACGGTCGTCGCATCCGTGTCTCCGGCCTCGACGACCTCCGCCTGGCGTTGATCGGCACGGGCTTCCCGTTCAAGGCCGTGGACCGGCTGCCGGAGTACTTGGGGCAGTTCGATGCCGTGCTCCGCAACACCGCGGGGATCCGCCGCGCCGGCTCGGCCGCGCTCGACCTCTGCCACGTGGCCACCGGCTACTTCGACGGCTTCTGGGAGCTGCTCCTCTACCCGTGGGACATCGCCGCGGGCATCCTCATCGTGCGGGAGGCCGGCGGCGTCGTCTCCGCCCTGGAGGAGGGCCGCGATCTCCTTGCGGGGCCCGGCGGCGTGCTCGCCGGCAACCCCGTGATCCACGATGCGCTCGGCCGGCTCCTCGCCACGGTCGGCTGAAACGCCGCGGGACCGCTCCGGAAGCGGCGCGTCGCGCCGCGCGGCGCCGCGCCGGTGCCTCGGCCGCGCGTGCCCGATGCGGCCGGCTGCGGAGGGCCAGACGAAACCCACGCCTGGAAAACGGGGTAGCACCGGCTCCGGGTCTCTCCGCCTCACCCCCGCACGCTCCAGAACGGCGATGACCGGATCTCCAAGGCGGATCCATGAGTCAGCTCGGTGATCGCGCGCGCGACCTCTACGACCGGTTGAGGGCTCGCCCCCGCCTGCTGGCCCGTCTCGGGCTCGCCCTGGTGGCGGCGTTCTCCCTGTTGGCGGGGCTCGGTGTCGGCGCCTGGACGTCGGTGTGCCGCGACTGCCCGTCCATCGCCCAGATCTACGTCTGGGAACCCAAGCAGGCCACGCGCATCCTCAGCCACGACGGCCGGCTCATCGCAGAGCTCTTCCAGGAACGCCGCACCCCCGTCTCCCTCGCCGACCTGCCGCCGCACGTGCCGCAGGCGTTCATCGCCGTCGAGGACAGGAACTTCTACCGTCACCGCGGCTTCAGCATCCGCGGCATCGCGCGGGCGATCGTGGTGCGCTTGCCGGTCGTCGGAGGGCTGTTCAACCGTCGCGCCGGCGGCGGCAGCACGATCACGCAGCAGCTCGCCCGGCACATGTTCCCGGAGCAGATCGGCTTCGAGCGGAGCGCGACGCGGAAGCTCAAGGAGCTGCGGGTCGCCCTCGAACTGGAGCGGGTCTACACGAAGGACCAGATCCTCGAGGCCTACATCAACCAGGTCAACTACGGCCACGGCTGGCACGGGATCGAATCCGCCTCCCAGCACTACTTCGGCAAGCCGGCGACGGAGCTCAACCCCGCGGAGGCGGCGATGCTGGCAGCGGTCATCAACCGCCCGAGCCGGCTCTCGCCGTTCCGCAACCCCGCCGCGGCGGAACAGCGGCGCAACCTCGTGCTGGACCTGATGGCGGCTCAGGGCTACCTGACCCGCGCCGAGGCGGAGGCGTGGAAGCGCGAGCCGGTGCCCACGGAGCCGAGCGGACGCGATGAAGGTCAGCTCGCCCCTTACTTCGTCGAGTGGGTGCGCGACATCCTCGACGACCGGTACGGCTACGACCTCTACAGCCGCGGCTTCCGCGTCATCACGTCGTTGGACATCGACATGCAGCGCGCGGCGCAGGCGGCGCTCGAGGCCGGGTTCAAGCGCGTCGAGTCGCAGCCCGGCTACCGGCACCCGAAGTACGCGGCTGTGAAGGAGGCCGGCGGCGTCGGCGGCGACGAACGCGAGACGCCGTACCTCCAGGGGCTGCTCATCGCGATGGATCCGTGGACGGGCGAGGTCCGGGCCCTGATCGGCGGGCGCGACTTCGAGGACTCGAAGTTCAACCGCGCGGTCCAGGCGCGTCGCCAACCGGGCTCCGTCTTCAAGCCGTTCGTCTACACCGCGGCGATCGCGAGCGGGATCCCGGCATCGCACGTGATCTTCGACACGCCCGTGATGATGCCGCAGGTGGACGGGACGACGTGGGCGCCGGAGAACTACGACCGCGAGTTCCGGGGCCCCATGACGCTCCGCGACGCGCTCAAACGGTCCATCAACATCCCGGCCGTGAAGCTCGGCCTGGAGGTGGGGATCGAGACCGTCGCGCAGTACGCGCAGAGGATGGGTATCGAGACGCCCATCCCGCGCTACCCGTCCACGGCCATCGGCGCGGCCGACGTGATCCCGATCCAGGTCGCGACGGCGTTCACGCCGTTCGCCACTCAGGGCATCCGGGCGAAGCCGCGTCCCATCCTGCGGATCGAAGACAGCGAAGGCCGGGTGCTGTGGGAGACGCGACCGGACACGGCGCGCGTGCTGGACCCGCTGGTCGCATCCGTCATGCTGGACATGCTGCGCGACGTCGTGGATCACGGCACGGCGTACTCGATCCGCGACCCGGCGCGCGGCAACCTCCCCTACGACGTGCCGGCGGGGGGCAAGACGGGCACGACGAACGACGCGACCGACGTCTGGTTCGCGGGCTTCACGCCGGACCTGCTCGCGGTGGTGTGGCTGGGGTTCGACCGGCCGAAGAAGATCCTGCCGGGGGCGGATGGCGGGCGCTACGCCGCGCCGGTCTGGGCGGACTTCATGCGGGCGGTGTACCGCGGCGACCCGCCGCTCCGCCCCACGCCCCAGCCGTGGGAGATGCCGCCCGAGCTGACGACCCAGACGGTGGATCGGGAGAGCGGCAAGCTCGCCACCGAGTGGTGCCCGCCGTCGCTGGTCTACCGGGAGATCTTCATCCCGGGCACCGAGCCGACCGAGGCGTGCGACCTGCACGGCCCCGGCATCTTCGGGGGCCGACTGCGGGGGATCCTCCCGGACACGGCGGTCATGGACACCACCGCGGGCCGGGGCGCCTGGCCCGAGCGCTTCTGACCGTCGGCCTCAGCTCACCCCCGAGACCGCCGGCGCCACAGCCGGCGCCCCGATGCGCCGGCCGATCAGCGGCAGCGGCTCGGGCGCCGCGTCCTCGCCGATGCGGATCGCCTCCCGCAGCGCCCGCAGCCCGGCCTCCGCGTCCGCTTCGCTCCTCGCGTGGACCGTGGCCAGCGGCTGCCCCGCTTCGACCGCCTGACCCGGCTTGGCCGTGATGTGGAAGCCCACGGCCGGGTCGATCCTGCCTCCGAGCGCCGTTCGGCCCGCGCCCAGACGCACCGCCGCCAACCCGATCCGCCCCGCATCCACCTCGTGGATCCAACCCGATCCCCCCGCCTCCAGCACCCGGCGCACGGGCGCCTGCGGCAGCAACGCCGGATCTTCGAGCACCGCCGGGTTGCCGCCCTGCGCCTCGACGATGGCCGCCATCCGCTGCAACGCACGCCCGTCCGCCAGCGCCGCCGCGGCCTCCTCCTTGGCACGCGACACGTCCGCGGCCAGGCCGCCGAGCACCAGCATCTCCGCGGCCAGCGTCAGCACCACCTCGCGAAGGTCCTCTGGGCCTCCGCCCTGGAGCGCGAGGATCGCTTCCTCCATCTCCAGCGCGTTGCCCACGGCGTAGCCCAGCGGCCGGTCCATCGCCGTCAGGATCGCCGTCACCCGCTGCCCGCGCGCCCGCCCGATCTCCACCATCGTCCGGGCCAGCTCCAGCGCCCGCGCCTCCTCCGGCAGGAACCCGCCGCTCCCCACCTTCACGTCCAGCACCAGCGCGTCCACCCCTTCCGCCAACTTCTTCCCCATGATGCTGGACGCGATCAGCGGGATCGACTCGACGGTCGCCGTCGCATCCCGCAGGGCGTAGAGCCGCCGGTCCAACGGCGCGATCTCGTCCGTCTGTCCGATCAGCACGCAGCCGATCCGCTCGAGCTGCGCACGCATCTCGGCGACCGTCAGGTCGGTCCGGAACCCCGGGATCGTCTCCAGCTTGTCCAGCGTTCCGCCCGTGTGGCCGAGGCTCCGCCCGCTCATCATCGGCACCACCACACCGAGCGAGGCCACGAGCGGCGCGAGCACCAGCGAGACCTTGTCGCCCACGCCACCCGTCGAGTGCTTGTCCACCTTGGGCCCCGGGATCCCCCTCAGGTCCAGCACCGCGCCGGATTCGATGATCGCCTCGACGAAAACGGCCAGCTCGCTGGGCGCGAGGCCGCGGAGGAACACGGCCATGAGGAACGCGGCCATCTGCGCATCCGAGACCTGCCCCCTCGCATACGCGTCCAGGAACGCGCGCAGCTCGTCCGCGGGCAGCTCACCCCCGTCGCGCTTCAGCCGGATCAACTCGTAGGGCGTCAACGGTCCACCCCCACCGGGCTCCGCGCCCCACGGACCGGCGCGGACTCCGGGGAAGCACGCCGACCGCCCGCGGCCGGGGTCACCGCACCCCAGACGCGGAGCACGTCCGCCAGCCAGTCGTAGATCGAGCGAAGCGACCGCCGCATCCGCTCCATCCGCGCCCGCCGCTCCTCGGCCGACATCAGGAGCGCATCGCGGATCCGCTGTGCGAAGTCTTCCGTCGCGTACGGATTCACCTCGATCGCGCTGTGGAGCTCCTCCGCCGCGCCCGCGAACTGCGACAACAAGAGCACACCCCGACCGTCCACCTGACTCGCCACGAACTCCTTCGCGACCAGGTTCATCCCGTCCTGCAGCGAGCTCACGATGCAAACGTCGGCGGCCCGGTAGAGCAACGCGAGCCGCTCCGGCGGCAGCGAGCGCTTGATCAACCGCACCGGCCGCCAGCGCCGGGTGCCCCAACGATCGTTGATGTCCCAGGCGAGGCGCTCCACCTGGTGGGTGAGCTCGTCGTACGCGTCGATGTCCGTCCGGCTCGGCACCGCGACCTGCACGAAACTGAACCGCTCCCGGAACTCCGGGTACCGCTCCCACAACAGGTCCAGCGCCTTGAGCTTCTCCGGCAGCCCCTTCGAGTAGTCCAGCCGATCCACGCCGATGCCGAACTGGCCGTCCCGCGGCGCGTACCGGGCCCGGATCCGCGCGCACTCCTCTTCGGCGCCTTCCCTCGTCGCGAACCGCTCGAACCCTTCGACGTCGATCGAGATAGGGAACGCCTGCACGTGGGTCACCCGCCCGCGATGCACCACCGTGCCCCGCTCCAGGTCCACTTCCGCCCCGAGGATCTCGTGGGCGCAGCGCAGGAAGTTCTCCACGAACTGCGGCACGTGCAGCCCCACGAGGTCGTTGGCCAACAGCCCCTCGAGGAGGTCCGCGGCCTGCGGCGCGACACGGTAGATGTCGAACGGCGGCCAGGGAATGTGCCAGAAGTGGGCGAGTGCCAGGTCGGGCGCCTCCGCCCGGACCATCGCCGGCGCGAGGGCAAGGTGGTAGTCGTGGAACCAGACGGCCGCATCCCCGTCCCGCGTCTCCTCGAGCACGGCCCGGGCGAAGCGCCGGTTGACCTGCCGGTATCGCGTCCAGTCAGCGGTCCGCAACCGGGTGAGATTTGGCCGCAAATGACATAGCGGCCAGAGGAATTGATTCGAAAAACCGAGATAATAATGCCGAATATCTGCGCGATCGAGCCAGATCCGGTGCAGCGTGTAGCGAGGCGCGTCTACCGGGACGGGCACCCGCCCCGAGCGGTCCGTCACGTCCGCGTCGGCGTTCCCGCTGCCCCACGCGATCCACACGCCGCCGACCGCCTGGAGGAGCGGGTCCAGGGCCGACGTCATCCCGCCCGCGGGCCTGCCGACGACGATCTCCCCGCCGCGCCACCGGTGCTCGTACGGCTCGCGGTTGCTGACCACGACGAGCCGCCTCCCGGGGAACGCCTCCCGGAAGAGCGGTCCTGCGTCGCCCGGACCGAGACGAGGGGGTTCCACCGCCGCCGCCTCCATGGCGTCACAGCCTGAGGCGGCGCCGGCCGGCGTCCACTGCCGAGCGAACCTCGTCCGCCATTTCGCCGAGCCGGTCTCCCGCCGATTCGCGCGCGCTCGCCATGGCCTTGACGAGCTGGCGCCGGGTGCGTCGCCCGCTCTGCGGGGCCAGCAGCAGGGCGATCCCCGCGCCCAGTGCCATGCCGAGGGTCAGCCCGGCCACGAAGCTGAGGGCTCGCCACTCCTCGTCGTAATACATGCCGACCTCCACCTGTCGCGGCAGTTCGAAGAAAGTGCCTCCAATGCCGCAGGGTGCGTGCCGCGGCTGCGCCGCGTTTGCGCACGTCCGCGGCGCGTGCCCGGCGCCGCGCCCCCAGGCGCGGCCTGCCTTGCCGTGGCGAGTGACCGAACCATACGTTCTCCCGGCGGGCCCCGTCAACCGCGCGGGGGCCGGGGCTGGCACCCGTCGTGCATTTCCTCCGCTCCAGGAGCGGCGCAGGGACCGGGACCCGATGCCTGGACGAGAGGCTGGTATGCAGGCAGGATGGATGCGGCTCGTCTCCGAGGCGGCACCGGCCCCTCGCCCCCGGCCTCGTCACCGGCCCCGGCGTTGCGCTGTCGCGCCGGCCCGCCTTGCGGCGTGAACCATGGCCGCGCGCAGCGATCGTGTTCCGGATCGGGCGCACCGCGGCCGCATCCTCGTCGTGGATGACAATCCGGACAACCTCGAGGTGCTCTCGACCCGGCTCCGGTTCTGCGGCTACGAGGTCGAGACGGCCTCGCGCGGCGAAGAGGCGCTGGAGCGGGTGCACGAGCACCCGCCCGACCTGATCCTCCTCGACGTCATGCTCCCGGGGATCGACGGCTACGAGGTCGCGCGCCGGATCAAGGGGGACGAGGCGCTCCCGTTCATCCCGATCATCCTGGTCACCGTCCGGGACACCACCCGGGACAAGGTCGCCGGGCTGGACGCCGGCGCGGACGACTACCTCACCAAGCCGATCGATTTTCCCGAACTCGAGGCCCGGGTCCGGTCCATGCTGAGGATCAAGCGCCTCCAGACCGAGCTCCAGGAGAAGAACCTCGAGCTCGCACAGCTCAGCATCAGCGACGGGTTGACCGGCCTCTACAACCACCGGCACGTCCAGCAGGTCCTCCACGAGGAGTTCGAGCGGGCCAAGCGGACGGGAGAGCCCGTCGCCGTCGTCATGTTCGACCTCGATCACTTCAAGGACGTCAACGACACGTACGGCCATCAGGTGGGCGACCGGGTGCTCCAGGAGATGGCGGAGATCCTGCGGCGCACCGCGCGCGAGATCGACAAGCTGGGCCGCTACGGCGGCGAGGAGTTCATTGCGATCCTGCCCGACACCGACCTCGATGACGGCGCGGTCTTCGCCGAGCGCGTCCGGCAGGATGTGGCCCGCCACCTCTTCCCCGCCGACGGCGAGGCCCTGCGGATGACGGTCTCGGCGGGCGTGGCCGTGTACCCGGACCGGGGCATCACCGACCCCCGAGAGCTGGTGCGCAGGGCGGACCAGGCGCTGTACGCCGCCAAGGCGGCGGGCCGCAACCGCGTGATGCGCGCCGCCGACACCGGAGGGGGCCCGGCGGGGTATTAACCCTGGTTGGATTCGACCGCACGGAGGGACTGCTTTGACCCCAGGGCCCGAGGATCGGACGTCGTCCGGCCCGCCGACCGCCGTGCCCGCCGCCGTCCCGGAGAGCGTGGCCCGGCGCGCCGCGGAACTGAGGAGCATCCTGGAGCAGGCCAACTTCGAGTACTACGTGCTCGATGCGCCGACGCTCCTCGATGCGGAGTACGACAGGCTGCTACGGGAGCTGAAGGAGCTCGAGGCCGCCTACCCCGAGCTGGTGACGCCCGATTCGCCGACCCAGCGGGTCGGCGCCGAGCCCGCATCCCACCTGCAGAAGGTCGCCCACCTGGCGCCGATGCACTCGCTGGACAACGCGTTCAGTGCGGAGGAGCTGCGTGCCTGGGAGGACCGCAACGCGCGCATCGTCGCGGAAGTGCGGGAGGCCGGCTACATGGCCGAGCTGAAGATCGACGGGCTGGCGGTCTCCCTGCTGTACGAGGACGGCGTGCTGGTGCGCGGCGCGACCCGCGGCAACGGCCGCGTGGGCGAGGACGTCACGCGCAACCTGCGAACGATCCGGGACATCCCGGCGCGGCTCCGCACGGACGCGCCGCCGGCGCGGCTCGAGGTCCGCGGCGAGGTCTACATGCCGATCTCCGGCTTCCGGGCGCTGAACGAGCGGCGCGCCGCGGCGGGCGAGCCGACGTTCGCCAATCCGCGCAACGCGGCGGCCGGCAGTCTCCGGCAGCTGGATCCGGCGGTCACGGCATCGAGACCGCTCCGGTTCTTCGCGTTCAACGTGTACGTGGATGACCCCCGAGGCACGGCCGGCCTCGCCAGCACCCAGGCCGAGCTCCTGGAACTCCTCGCCCAGTGGGGCTTCCCCGTCGAGCCTCACCGTCGGCCGTGCCGTGACATCGAGGAGGTCATCGCGTACGCCGCCGAGGCCGAGAAGTGGCGCGAGACGCTCGACTACGCCATTGACGGCGTCGTGGTCAAGGTGCAGCCCCTCCACCTCTGGACCGAGCTCGGCGTGATCGGCGAGCGCGAGCCCCGCTGGGCCATCGCCTACAAGTTCGCGCCCGACGTCGCGGTCACCCGGCTGCTCGACATCCGGATCAACGTGGGCCGCACGGGCTCGCTGAACCCGTACGCGGTGCTCGAGCCCGTCGAAGTCGGCGGCGCGACGGTCAAGCTCGCCACGCTGCACAACTTCGACGACATCGCCCGCAAGGACCTCCGGATCGGGGACACGGTCCTGGTCAAGCGGGCGGGCGAGGTGATCCCGCAGGTGGTGGGGCCGCTGGTCGAGCGCCGCGACGGCAGCGAGAAGCCGTTCCAGGCCCCCGACCGGTGCCCCGGCTGCGGCACGCCCGTCGAGCGGCCTGCGGGCGAGGTGATGGTCTACTGCCCCAACGGCTCGTGCCCGGAGCGCATCTTCTGGAGCCTCGTGCACTTCGCCTCGCAGGAGGGCATGGACATCCGTGGCCTCGGCGAACGGACCATCGAGCAGCTCCTGCGCAAAGGGCTGGTGCGGGACGTCGCCGACCTCTACGTGCTCCGCGCCGAGCAGCTCCTCACACTGGACGGCTTTGCCGAGGTCTCGGCCCGCAACCTGATCGGGGCGATCGACGCCTCCCGCGGGCGCCCGCTCTCCGCGCTGCTCTACGCGTTGGGCATCCGCCACGTCGGCACCCACGCGGCCCAGATCCTCGCCCGCCGCTTCGGCACCATGGAGGCGCTCATGGGCGCGACGGAGGCGGAGCTGGCCGCGATCCACGGAATCGGCCAGACCACCGCCGCGGCGCTCGTCGCCTACTTCTCGGAGCCGAAGAACCGCGACCTCATCCGGCGCCTGCGCGAGGCCGGCGTCAACATGGTCGAGCCGGTGGAGCGGCCGGAGAGCCGGGTGCTCGAAGGCAAGACGTTCGTCATCACGGGCACGCACTCGGTGAGCCGCAAGGAGCTGACCGACCTGATCGAGCGGCACGGCGGGCGCGTCGCAGGCAGCGTGTCGAAGTCCACGGACTACCTCGTCGCGGGCGAGAACCCGGGCTCCAAACTGGAGCGCGCCCGCGCCCTGGGCATCGAGGTCATTGACGAGGCGGCGCTCCGCGCCCTCATCGCCGGCTCGCCGCAGCCGGTGGCGGCAGGCGGCGCGGAACCGCTATCGTTGTTCGACTCCCTGCAACCCGAGAGGAGCTAATGCCCCGCATCACGCCGACGCCCCCGGAGCTGGCGCTCCCCGTCGCCTCCCTCGCCGCGCTGCGCAGGGCGCTCACCGAGGAGGTGGGTCCCGACACCGCCGCCCGCGTGCTCCAGCAAGCTGGCTACGCCGCCGGGGACGCCCTCTTCCCACTCCTCGCCGGCAGGGCCGGCAACAGCCAGGACACGGCCGGCGAGGACGTCGACAAGGCGATCGGTCGGCTCCCCGGCTCCGTCTTCTGGCGGCGCCTGTCCGACCTTTTCGCCTCCCGCGGCTGGGGCCGCCTCCACCACGAGGACCTGCACCCTGGCGTGGGCTCCCTGGAGAGCTCCGACTGGGTCGAGGCCGATCCCGCGGCGGCCGCGACCCGGCCGAGCTGCTTCTTCTCCGCCGGTGTCCTGGCGAACATCCTCGGACGGACCGCGGGCGTGCCGGTCGGCGTCCTCGAGGTCGAGTGCCGGTCCCGCGGCGACCTGCGCTGCCGCTTCATCTTCGGCGGCTCCGCGGCCATTGACGCGGTCTACGCCGCGACGCTCGAGGGCCGAACCGTCGAGGAGTCCCTGGCCGCTCTGGTTTGAGTGGGTCGGATCCTGGGCATCGACTTCGGTGAACGGCGCGTGGGCCTCGCCATCAGTGACCCCACCGGCACCATCGCACAGCCGCTGCCGGCCCTGACCCGCAGGCGCGGCAAGCGGCCGCCGGTCGAAGCCATCGCCCGCATTGCCGAGGAGCACGGCGCGACCGACATCGTGATCGGCCTGCCCCTCACGCTGGAAGGCGAGGAGAGCGACTGGACACGGGAGGTCCGCGCCTTCGGCGAGCGGCTCGCGCAGCGGACCGGCCTCCCGGTCCACTACGTGGACGAGCGTTTGACCTCCGTCCGCGCCGAACGGACCGTCCGCTCCCTCGGCCTCCCCAAGCGGGAGCGCGAGCGCAAGACCCGGGTGGACACGATTGCCGCAATGCTCCTGCTCCAGGCCTACCTCGATGGGAGGGCCCGTGGTTGAGGCGGCCGCACGGCGGATCCGGACCATCCTGGCGGCGTGCGCCCTGGCCGTCTACGCCGCGGCCTGCGGCGGCGAGCCGTCGGCCGACGCGGAGCCGGTCCGCGTCCGCATCCCGGCCGGCGCCTCGTTCGCCGAGGTCACCGACTCGCTCGCCGCCAGGGACCTGATCCGCGCCCCGTTCTTCTTCCGGCTCTACGCACGGATCCTCGGCGTGGACGACGAGGTCAAGCCCGGCACCTACGCGTTCCGGCCGGGCACCGGCTGGAAACAGATCCTCGAAGACCTGCGCTTCGGCCGCGTGCTGACGTTCCGGCTCGTCATCCCGGAGGGTTGGGACCTCCAGCGGATCGCGGCGCGGATCGCGAACCTGACCGGCGCATCCACGGATTCCGTGCTCGCCGTCCTCATGGATACCGCGCAGTCCACGCGTTTCGGCGTGCCGGGCCCGACGCTGGAAGGGTACCTCTACCCCGCCACCTACACGTTCCCGATCGACGCGCCGCTGGACAGCGTGGTTGCGAAGCTGGTCTCCGTCTACAAGTCCGTCTGGACGCCGGAACGCAGGGCGCGGGCGGATTCCATCGGCATGTCCGAGCGCGAGGTGGTCACCCTGGCCTCGATCATCGAGAAGGAGGCCAAGATCCGCAGCGAGATGCCGCTCATCTCGGCCGTCTACCACAACCGTCTCCGCATCGGCTATCCGCTCCAGGCGGATCCGACGGTGCAGTACGCGCTGGGCCGCCACCGCGCCCGGCTGCTCTACGCGGACATCGACAGCGTCGCCGACCACCCGTACAACACGTACCGGAACCCGGGCCTGCCGCCGGGGCCGATCGCTTCGCCCAGCGTGGAGGCCATCGAGGCGGCGCTCTATCCGGCCGACGTGGACTACCTGTACTTCGTCGCCCGGCCCGACGGCAGCCACGTCTTCACCCGCTCGCTGGCCGAGCACAACCGCGCGAAGTTCGAGGTGCGGCGGAACCGCTGAGCCATGGACCTACGCCTCATCGTGATCACGGATCGCGAGCTCGCCGCGCCGCGCTCCATCCTGGAGGTCGCAGAAGCGGCGCTCCAGGCCGGCGCGCCCGCGATCCAGCTCCGAGACAAGACCGCGACCCCTCGTGAGCTGTACGAGCAGGCCCGCGCGTTGAGCGAGCTGACGGCGCGCTACGACGCGCTGCTCTTCGTCAACGATCGGCTGGACGTCGCGCTCGCCGCCAACGCCGACGGCGTCCACCTCGGCCCCGGTGACCTGCCGATCCACGCCGCCCGGCTCGCGGCGCCGCGCCCGTTCCTGATCGGCGCCTCGACGGACGATCCCGAAACCGCACGACGCCTCGAGGCCGAGGGCGCCGACTACATCGGGTGCGGCGCGGTGTTCGGCACGAGCACCAAAGACGTGGGAGATGAGCGGATCGGTCCGGAGGGGGTCGCGGCCGTCGCGGCGGCGGTTTCCATCCCGGTAGTCGCCATCGGCGGGATCGATGCGACCAACGCGCACCTGCTCCGTGGCACGGGCGCGGCGGGGGTCGCGGTCGTCCGCGCGATCATGGCCTCGCCCGACCCCGCGGCCGCCACTCGCGCAATCCTCGCCGCGCTCGGGGACGGACGCGAGACCGGCACCGGCCGGCCACGTTGACCCGCGCCGTCTCGTCCGGCACGACCGTGTCAGTGATCGGTGGTCGCGATCACCCGGTCGCCGTGCACGCGCAGGCCGTGCTTCTTCAGGAGACGGTGGATGGTCTTGCGATCGATCTGGGCCTCGCGCGCAGCCCGCGAAATGTTCCCGCCGTGCCGCTTCAGCAACGCTTCCAGGTACGCCCGCTCGAACGCCTCGATCGCTGCATCCTTCGCCTGATGGAACGGCAGGTCCGTCGGGAACGTCAGCGGGGCGGCGGTCGGGGCCGTCTCCCCACGGATCTCGGGCGGTAGGTCCTCGGCGGTGATCTCCTGCCCCGGCGTCGCCAAGGAGACCACACGCTCGATCACGTTCTGGAGCTGCCGCACGTTGCCGGGCCAGCGGTACGCCGTCAGCACACGGATCGCATCCGGCGAGAGCCGGAGCGGCCTGTCGCCGTCCCTCTCGTACTTCTCCGCGTAGCGCCGGAGGAAATGCTGGGCCAGCAGCGGGATGTCCTCCTTGCGCTCGCGCAGCGGCGGCACGTGCACCGGCACGACGTTCAGCCGGAAATACAGATCCTCCCGCAGGATGCCGCGCGCAACGGCTTCCTCGGGATTGCGGTTCGTCGCGGCGATCACCCGGATGTTCACGGGGATCTCTTCCTCGCCCCCGAGACGCCGGATCTTCCGCTCCTGGAGCGCCCGCAACAGCTTCGCCTGGAGCTCCAGGCTCATTTCACAGATCTCGTCCAGGAAGAACGTGCCGCCCGAGGCGTATTCCATGAGCCCGCGCTTCTGCGTGTCCGCGCCGGTGAACGCACCCTTCTCGTGGCCGAAGAGCTCCGACTCCAGGAGGTTCTCCGGGAACGCCGCGCAGTTCACCGCGACGAACGACTCGTCCGCCCGCCGGCTGTTCAGGTGAATGCCCCGAGCGATCAGCTCCTTGCCCGTCCCGCTCTCGCCGACCAGGAACACGCTCGCGTCCGTCGGCGCCACGCGCAGCACCAGCGCGAAAAGGCGCTGCATCGCATCGCTCACGCCGATCACGTTCTCGAGCGCGTAACGCTCACGGAGCTGACCACGCAGACGCGCGTTGTCCCGCGCCAGCCGGACCTGACTCGCAGCGCGGCCGATGAGGATCTGGAGCTGCGTGGCCGTGAACGGCTTGGGAATGTAGTCGTAGGCGCCCGCCTTGATCGCCTCGATGCTCGAATCCACCGTTGCGAAACCGGTGATCATGATGACGAGCATGTCGGGATCAATGCGCTTCGCCTCCCGCAGCAGCATCATCCCGTCCACGTCCGGCAGCATCAGGTCGGTGAGGACGATGTCCGGCCGCTGCCTGCGCATTATCTCCAGCGCCTCCAGCCCGCGCGACGCCTTTTGGACGATGTAGCCCTCGTGCTCGAGGATCCGCGCGCAGCTCCGCACGAGGAGCTCCTCGTCATCGACGATCAGCACGGTGAGTGCGGGTTTGGCGAAGGCTGGCGATTCCATACGTACCTGGACGAACGAGGCTGGCGCCTTCCGTCCCTAGCGACGGCGGGCACGGCAAAGATAGAGGCCGTCCGCACGGGGGCGCAACAGAGGTCCGGCGCGATTGGGTGGGATCGGGCAGGAAAAAAGAAAGGAGTGAGAGGCCGGCGGCGACGTACTCTCCCACCCGGTCGCCCGGGCAGTACCATCCGCGCTGCGGGGCTTAACGACCGTGTTCGGGATGGGAACGGGTGTGGCCCCCGCGCCATGGCCGCCGGCCAGAACTCCCCACTCCTACAGCTGGAGACGAACGGCGGATCGAGGGAAAGAGGCTCGGAGAAGAGCCGGATCGCAGTTGCCGCGTGTGCAACAGCGCGAACAGAGCGAAGTGTGGGCCTCGCCATCCGTCCTGGAGATCCAGGGGGGGTTATTGGGAGGCCAAGCCACACGGGCGATTAGTACGGCTTGGCTGAGCACGTTACCGTGCTTACACCTGCCGCCTATCGACGTCCTCGTCTCGGACGGCCCTTCAGGGGTCTTGCG
>QGVH01000013.1 GCA_003242735.1 bacterium
GCGGTCAAGGAGTTCCGCGTCATGATGACGCCGACGGACGTGCGGCAGGGCAACTTCGCCGGCATGCTCGTCAACGCCGTGACCAAGAGCGGCACCAACGAGTTCCACGGCGGCGCGGTCTTCAGCTACCGCAACGAGTCCATGGCGGCGCAGCCGTTGCGCGAGCCGGAATACAACGTCGCGCAGTACGGGTTCCACATCGGCGGCCCGATCATCAAGGACCGGCTGCACTTCTTCATCGCGTCCGAGTGGCAGCAGCGCTCCACGCCGGCCAGCGGTCCGTACTACACGGCGAGCGGCGCGCCCTCGCCCGAGCCCAACGCGCCCGCGGTCCCACTCGACAGCCTCCGGGTGATCGCCGACATCATGCGGCAGCAGTACGGGTTCGATGTGGGCGGCGTCGGACCCGTGGACCTCGAGACGCCGCTGACGAACCTGTTCGGCCGGATCGACTTCGCGATCTCGCCCAACCACCGGCTCGTGCTGCGGCAGCTCATCAACCGCGCGGAGGACGGCTCCTTCTTCCGCAACAGCAACACGCTGACCCCCTCCGCGAACGCCCAGAACTCCGGCTTCCGGTTCGGCTCCAACATGTTCACGCGGGTCAACCGGAACAACTCGACGGTGCTCCAGCTCTACTCCAACTTCCAGAACGGGATCTCCAACGAGCTGATCGTCGGGTACAACACCATCGAGGACATCCGCGAGGTCCCGGTCGCCGCGCCGGAGATCAGCGTGGGCGTGGGCAACCCCCCGCGCGCCGTCACGTTCGGCACCGAGCAGTTCTCGCCGAACAACATCCTGGAGCAGGACATCATCGAGGTCGTCAACAACGTGACGATCCCGTTCGGTGACCACACGATCACCGTCGGCGGGCGGTTCGACCACACGCACATCTACAACAACTTCGCGCAGCGCTCGTACGGCGTGTACGTCTTCCCCACGATCGAGGACCTGCGGAACGGCAGGCCGAGCAGCTACTCGATCGGCTACGACAACAGCGGCACGGGGAAGGGCATCCCGGCGGACTTCCGGGTGCAGATGTACAGCCTGTACGCGCAGGACCAGTGGACGGTCAACGACCGACTCACCCTGACGTACGGGCTGCGGGCGGACATCCCGCGGTTCCTGGATCGTCCGCTCCTGAACCAGCGGCTGCTCGACTCCCTCGCCGTGAACCGGCACGAGCCGATCCGCACCGATGGGGTTCCCAAGACGCAGGTCCTGTGGTCGCCGCGCTTCGGCTTCAACTACGACCCGACCGGCGACCAGCGGAACCAGGTGCGCGGCAACATCGGCATCTTCACCGGCCCGCCGCCCTACATCCTGCTTGGCAACGCCTTTGCCAACACGGGCCTGGGCCTCGTCACGCTCAACTGCAACGGTGATGCAACGCCGGAGTTCACGCTGGACGTGACGCAGCTCCCCAGGGCGTGCGCGGGGCAGGCGCCGCCCGCGCCGGGGCAGGCCTGGACCGCCGGGGTCAACACAACGGACCCGAACTTCAAGTACCCGCAGTACCTGGGCATGTCCCTCGGGTTCGACCGTCAGCTCCCGTACAACACGGTGCTGACCGTCGAGGGCATGTACCGGAAGGCGATCAACGGCGTGCTGGTCCGCGACCTCAACCTCAAGGGGCCGCGGATGGTGAATGGTCAGCCCTACCGTGACCGGGAGGGGCGCGTGCTGTACGCGGACACGATCCTGCCGGACGGGAGGGTCCAGAACGATGGCCAGCGCGTCATCGCATCGCTGACGGAAGGCATCATCGACGTGACGAATCAGTCCGAGGACTACAACTACAGCCTCTCGGTGCAACTCAACCGCCGGTTCTCCGAGTCGTTCGAGGCGACTGTCGGGTACACGTACATGCAGTCCAAGGACGTCCAGAGCCTGACCTCCGACCGCGCGATCTCGAACTGGCGGAACGGCCGGCAGCTCTCGACGTCCCACGACGACCTGACGCCGACGACGTCGTACTTCGAGCGGCCGCACCGGATCGTGGCCTACGGCACGTACACGCTGCCGTGGAAGCTCACGGACATCTCGGTGTACTACGAAGGGATCTCGGGCACGCCCATCACGTACACGGCGACCGCGGATCTGAACGGCGATGGGTGGGCGAACGACCCCATCTACGTGCCGCGGGACGCCACGGATCCGAACGAGATCCGGATCGGCACCGGTGTCGGGACGGCTTTTGAGCCGGACCCGGATGCCGCGCGTGCCTTCGAGGACTTCATCAAGAAGCAGCGCTGCCTGGACAAGCAGCGCGGCAAGATCATGGAGCGGAACAGCTGCCGGAGCCCGTTCCAGCACCGGCTGGACGTCTCGATCCGGCAGTCGATCCCGCAGTTCCGTGGGAACCAGCTCACGGTGCAGCTCGACATCTTCAACTTCCTCAACTTCCTGAACAGGGATTGGGGCCTGATCAAGCTGCCCACGCTGAGCCCGACGTTCCCGGACCAGCGTGTTCTGATCCACCAGCGCCGGAACCCGGGGCCGTTGAGCGAGTCGGTCCCGACGTACCAGTTGGATCCGAAGGTGTGGAAGGACGGCGCGGGGCCGTTCGATGCCGTGGCGAACTCGAGCTACTACCAGATGCAGCTCACGGTCCGCTACGCCTTCTGATCCCGGTATCGGGCCGGCCCCGGCCGCGGCGGCCCCGATCCTGGTGGGAAACGCGAGCGCTCCCGCCCCGTGCGGGGGCGCTTCGCGTTTCCTGGGGAGGGCTGGCCCTCACGGCGTCATCGTGCGATCTTTCGGCCATGCAGCGAGCGAGGAGCGGGATGCGGGAGGAGCGGGCGTGAGGGTGGCGGCACGTCGGGGCGCGAAGCGGCGCTCGACGCTGGCTCTCGTGCTGGCCGGTTTCCTCGCGGCGTGCGGGCCGGGCCAGCCGCCGGCGCCCGCCCGGCAGGAGCCGCCGGGGACATGGGAGGGCGCGGCGGAGTCGCCAGCGCCCGGGCAAGCGGGCGAGTCCGCCGGCGGGCAGGGAGCGGACCCGGCGGCGTCCCTCACCATCACCGTGCTCCGCGTCACCTCCACGGCCGGCGGCGGGGACGCGATCCTCGTGGCGGACTCGGCGGCAGAGCCGCCGCGTCACGTGCTGATTGACGCCGGAGACGACGCCACTGCGGCGCGTTTCCTGCGCGAGGCCGGGATCGAAGCCCTGGACCTGCTCGTTCTCACCCATGCACACCACGACCACTACGGCGGCATGGACGAGGTGCTGGACGCCGTACAAGTTCGCGCGTTCGCCTTCAACGGCCAGGTCCGGAGCGCCGTCACCTATCGCCGGCTGCTGGAGCGAGTCGAGCGTGAGGTGCCGCTCATCATCGTCGTGGACTCTGTGAGACGCGTGCGGCTCGGGGAAGGGGAAGACGCGACCACGCTCACGCTGATCCCTCCGCTCCCCACGCACCTGCACGAGGACACGGACCACGGCGAGCGCCTCAACGAGGGCTCACTCGCCGTGCGCGTCGAGCGCGGCGGCTTCTCCTTCTTGACGACCGGCGATGCCGAGCACGCGGCGAACCGCCGCTTCGCCACGCTGTTCCCCTCGCTGGTGGACGTGGACGTGCTGAAGCTGGGGCACCACGGTTCGACGGACGCGACGGACCGGGCGTGGCTCGCCGCCACGACGCCCGCCGTCGCGATCATCAGCGCGAACGGGACCACGCATCCGCACGCACCGGTCCTCGCGCTCGTGAAGCGGCTCGGCATCCCGCTGTACTGCACACCCCAGCACGGTACCGTGCGCATCCGGGTCGGACCGGAGGGCGCCTATCGCATCACGACAGAGCTGCCGGCCGACCGCGCGTGCGAGCCAGGGAGATCACGATGAGCGGGGAGCGCCTGGAGGAGAGCCCGCAGGGCCGCCTGGAGGAGCACCGGGTCGTGGTGGACCGGTTCGAGGGAGACCTGGCCGTCGTCGAGGTGGACGGCGACCGGTTCCTGGACCTGCCGCGGTGGTTGCTTCCGCCCGGCACCCGCGAGGACGACGTCGTCGCTCTCACGATCCGCGTCTCACCCGATGGCTCCGTGACGTGCACCGCCCGCGTGGATGCAGGGGCGACCGCGGCGGCGCGGGCGGAGGCGGAGCGCCTCATCGAGCGGCTCAGGCAGAAGGATCCGGGCGGCGACATCGTCCTGTGACGGCGCCCGGGCCCCGCCGGGCCGAACCCTGCTCTCCGCCTCCCCGCAACCGTCCTTCGAGATCCGCTCCTGCGCGCCTCAGCGGCCCGGCGCGGCCGAGAGCGCCGCCTCCGCCTCGGCGGTCAACGCCGCGATCTCACGCTTCACCGACTCCACCATCGCCACCTTCTCCTGCCAGTGCAGGAACGCGCTCTGGAACCCCATCACCGCGATGTCACACAGCTCTTCCCACGTGAAGCCGAGGTACTTGTGCGCGCGCCAGTACTCCTCGGTCACCGTGGTGGCGCTCATCAGCCGGTTGTCCGTGTTGAGCGTGACCACCAGGCCTTCGTCGTAGTAGAGCCGGAGCGGGTGCTCCTCGAAGCTCGGGACCGCACGAGTCTGGACGTTCGAGGTGAGGCAGATCTCCAGCGGGATGCGGAAGTCGTTGACGTACTGCATGAGGTCCGGGTCCTCGAACAGACGCGTGCCGTGGCCGATGCGGTTCGCCTTGCAGTAGTGCAGCGCCTGATGGATCGACTCCGGCCCGTAGGCCTCGCCCGCGTGGATCGTCGTGGCGATGTTCCGGTTGATCACCGTGTAGAACGCGTCCTTGTGCTTCTTGGCCGGGTAGTTGTATTCGGCGCCAGCGAGGTCGAAGGCGACGACCCCACGGTTCTTGAAGGCCACGGTCAGATCCGCGAGGTCGCGGGACGTCTCAGGGCTCATGTTGCGGATGCCGCAGATGATGAGTCCTGTGCGGATGTCGAAGTCCTGCTCGGCACGGCGCAATCCGCGCAGCGGCGCTTCGACCGCCTCCGTCACCGGCATTCCTTTCTCGGTGTGGAGGATCGGCGAAAAGCGGACCTCCATGTAACGGACGTTCTCCCGCGCGGCGTCCTCGGCCAGCTCGTACGCGATGCGCTCGAGCGCGTCCGGGGTCTGCATCACGCGGAGCGTGACGTCGAACCGGGCAAGGTAGTCCACGAGCGAGTGCGCGTCCTTCACGTGCATGTAGTCGCGCAGCTCCTCGGGATCCATCGTCGGCAGCTCGACCCCCTGTTCCCGGGCCAGCTCCACCATCGTCTCGGGTCGGAGCGAGCCGTCCAGGTGGACGTGCAGGTCGGTCTTGGGCAGTCTCTCGAGCAACTCTCGGGTCACCGGGATCATGAGTCTCTCGCAGTCAGGGTTCGGGATTGTCGGGCCGCGGGGGCGCCGTGCTGCCGACAGCCGTTCGCCCGGCCGCCGTGGCGGCGGAACGGAAACGGCCGTCGCGCGGCGGCCGCACGGGCTGCGGCAGGGTGTTCAGGTAGTCGAGCAGTGCTTCCGCCGGCGCGCGGCCGATGTCCTCGCGCACGAGCGCCTGGGCGAGGACGGGAGGAGCGTTGGCCGCATCCATGAGGTCCGCTGGCACGGCGACCGAGTACACGAGGTCTGGCTTCAGCTCGAACCCGTCCTCCAGCCGCACGCCCAGGACGCGGTGGCCAGGCGGCGCAGCGGGGTCGTAACGGACGATCACGCCGCTCAGCGCTGCTGCGGGTGAATCCTGGGCGAGCATCTGCTCCAGGAGTGCGCGGAGCTGGATCCCACTCAGGTACACGCGCACGATTCCACCCGGTCCCGGGAGAACGCGGCGCACCGCAGCGGCGTCCGCTGGGCCCGCGGCGAGATCGGCGCCGAGCGCGCCGGAGTGCACCAGCCCGATGTGGGTGCCCGCCGCCCACCGGATCGCGTCCGCGGCGATACGCCCGAGCGAACTCTCCCCAGCGCTGCGGACCAGCGGCGCGGCCAGCACGGGGGTCCCGGGCGGCGCGGCCGCCAGCGTACGTGCCTCCCGGTCGAGCTGCTCGGCCAGCGCACGCTCCACGGCGGCGGCGGGGACGATCCGCCAGTTCTCCCGGAAGTCGTCCTCCGGCCGGAGCTCGCCCCGCCGGCGCACCTCCTCGATCAGCAGCTCCCGGATGTCCTCGCCACGGTCGTAGACCACGGGCGCGTTCACGAGCATCGTGTAGCCGCCACCTCCGCTCTGTCGGTAGCTGTTCACCGCCATGGTGAACGTCTGGTCCGGCCGAACGGGCTCTCCCCTGTAGCGCAGCTCCACGATGCGGTTGCCGACCGGGCGGCTCAGATCGATCACGTAGTCCACGCCGCTGACCACGTCGAAGTTGTAGCCCGGCACATCGAAGTTCGTGACCGTGCCCCCGCCGGGCGGCGGCCATCCGCGGTAGTACTCGGCGGACTTCTCGAGGAACGCCTTCAACTGTGCGCCCGTGATGCGCACGGCGCGGAGCGTGTTCTCGTAAATGTAGATGCCCGCGACGTCGGCGATCGTGATCGGCCCGCGAGGCAGCGCGGCATCCAGACGGAACGCCGCCGCGGCGGAGAGGTCCGCGCCGGTGACCCGGCGCTGCACCTCGTTGATGAAGTCCATGAGCGGCGTGTCCCGTACCCGCGCCTCACTGGCGGACAGGGTCGCCGTTGCCCGGCCGATCACCGAATTCACGTGGGCGAGGGTGCGCTCGTGGGCGTCGGAGAGGGAATCCAGGAGTGCGGTGTTCACGCGCCCGGGATCGGGGCGGAGGAGGGAGCCGCTCCGGGAGACGACAGCCCATGTCCCGCGCCCGCGGCGCACGAGCCGCACCTCGGCGGCGGCCAGACTCCGCGCCCAGTGCCCGGCCTGGAGCAGCAGGGTGCTGCCGATGGTGGTGTCGGCGAGCTCGCGGTGCGTGTGGCCCAGGAATACGATGTCGACCCCCTCGAGCTCGCGGGCGATCCGGGCTGCGTCGTTCTCCGGCGGCAGGCCCAGCTCCGCGGCATCGTACGAGGACCCCTCCAGCCCGCCGTGCGAGAGGACCACCACGATGTCCGCCCCCCGGGCGCGCAGCTCCGCGACCACCGGCCGCAGCGACGCGACGGGGTCCCGGAACTCGAGCACGCCCTCGACGCGGGCCCGGTTCCAGAGTCCGGTGCCGGGCGTGGTCGTCCCGGTGATGCCGATGAGCAGCGTGTCTCCGTCCGGCACCACGTGGGGAACGAGGACATACGGCTCGTAGGCGTGCTCTCCCGTGCCCGCGCGGAAGATGTTGGCGGTGACGAACGGGAAGCTCGCCTGCGCGATCGCGCGGTCCAGGTACTCGATGCCGTAGTCGAACTCGTGGTTCCCGATCGTCGCGGCGGTGTAGCCGAGCAGGTCCATCGCCCGGATGATCGGGTTGGGCGCTCCGCGCTCCACGCGCGCGTATACCAGCGCGAGCGGGGTGCCCTGGAGCAGGTCGCCCGAATCGAAGAGGTAGACCCGGCCCGGGTGCGCGGCGCGTACGCTGTCGACCAGCGGCGCGAGCAGGCCGAGCCCGTGCGGCGCTTCGGACAGGGCGTAGTAGTCGTAGGGGGGGATCCAGCCGTGGACGTCCGTGGTGCCGAGCAGCACCAGGGTGAGCGTGTCCGCGGGAGTCTGGACAGCGGCGCGCGCGGGATCCGGCCGCGGCACGTCGGCGCCGCGGGGACGCGGCCCCGCGGGCGTGCACGCGGCGGCCAGACCGAGCAGTAGGGCCCCGATGCACACGAGCGGCCGCAATGCGGCCGCTCGCTGTGGATCCCTGCCAGAGCGGTTGTTCCGGCTTCCCATGACGAGAATCTACCGGCCGCCCCGGAGGGGGGCAAGCCTCGACGCCTCCCGTTCAGCTCACCGCGGCGGCCGGCGCCGCCTCAGGCCTCTCCGCGCTCTTCAGCGCCGCGTGCGCGGCGGCCAGCCGGGCGATCGGCACCCGGTACGGCGAGCAGGACACGTAGTCCAACCCCACCTCGTGGCAGAACTCCACCGAGCTCGGCTCGCCACCGTGCTCGCCACAGATCCCCACCTTGAGGGTTGGCCGCGTGGCGCGGCCCTCCTTCGTGGCAATGGCGATCAGCCGACCCACGCCATCCCGGTCCAGCACCTGGAACGGATCCTCGGAGAAGATGCCGTCCTCCATGTACCGCGGCAGGAAGGAGGCCGCGTCATCGCGGGAGATACCGAAGCTCGTCTGGGTCAGGTCGTTGGTCCCGAAGGAGAAGAACTCCGCCTCCTCCGCAATGGAGCCGGCCATGAGCGCCGCCCGCGGCAGCTCGATCATCGTGCCGATCAGGTACGGCACCTCGACGCCGGCCTCGCGCATCACCTCCTCGGCGACCCTGCGGATCAGCCGTGCCTGGTGCCGCAGCTCCTTGACGTCGGCGACCAGCGGGACCATGACCTCCGGGTAGACGGACACGCCCTCGCGGGTCGCCTGGACGGCAGCCTCGAAGATCGCGCGCGCCTGCATCTCAGTGACCTCGGGGTACGTGATGCCCACGCGGACGCCCCGGTGGCCGAGCATCGGGTTCGCCTCGCGGTGCCGCTCGACGGCGCGCATCAGCGTATCCACATCCACGCCCATCGCCTTCGCGACGAGCTCCGTGTCCTCCCGCGTAGCGGGCAGGAACTCGTGGAGCGGCGGGTCCAGCAGCCGGATCGTGACCGGCAGGCCGTCCATCGCGCGGAAGATGCCCAGGAAGTCATCGCGCTGCATCGGCAGCAGCTTGGCGAGCGCGCGGCGGCGCCCCTCCTCGTCCTCCGCCAGGATCATCTCCCGCATCGCCGTGATGCGGTCGCCTTCGAAGAACATGTGCTCCGTGCGGCACAGGCCGATGCCTTCCGCGCCGAACTCCCGCGCCTTCTTCGCATCCGCCGGAGTGTCCGCGTTGGTGCGGACCCGCAGGGTCCGGAACGAGTCGGCCCACGACATGAGCCGCTGGAAGTGCTCGGACAGCTCGGGCTCGACCGTCGCGACCTTGCCCAGCAGCACGCGGCCCGTCGTGCCGTCCACGCTGATCCAGTCGCCGGCCTTGACCGTCACGCCATGCGCCGTGAACTCGCCGCGCTCCAGGTCGATGTGGATGTCCCGCGCACCGACGACGCAGCACTTGCCCATCCCGCGGGCGACCACGGCCGCGTGGGAGGTCATGCCGCCGCGCGCCGTCACGATCGCTTTGGCCGCGACCATGCCGTGGAAGTCATCGGGCGAGGTCTCGCGGCGCACCAGGATCACGGGCTCGCCCTTGGCGCCGAGTTCCGCCGCCTCGTCCGGATCGAACACGACCCGGCCCGCGGCGGCGCCGGGCGACGCCGGCAGCCCCGTGGCGAGCACGGTGACGCGGGCGTTCGGATCCAGGCGCGGGTGCAGGAGCTGGTCGAGCTGCTTCGGGTCCACGCGCAGGACCGCCTCCCGCTCCGTGATCAACCCTTCATCCACCATGTCCACCGCGATGCGCACGGCCGCGGCGGCGGTGCGCTTGCCCGTCCGCGTCTGGAGCAGGTAGAGCCGGCCACGCTCGACCGTGAACTCGAGGTCCTGCATCTCGCGGAAGTGCTTCTCGAGGCGGGACTGGACCTCGATCAGCTCCCGGTACGCCGCCGGCATCCGCTCCGCCATCTCCGCGATCGGCACCGGCGTCCGGATCCCCGCCACCACGTCCTCGCCCTGGGCGTTGAGCAGGAACTCGCCGAAGAACCGGCGCTCGCCCGTGGACGGGTCGCGCGTGAATGCGACGCCCGTGCCCGAGTCCTCGCCCATGTTGCCGAACACCATCGCCTGGACGTTCACGGCCGTTCCGAGATCGTCCGGGATGCCGTGGACACGCCGGTAGGCGACGGCGCGGTCGATGTTCCAGGAGCGGAAGACCGCCTCGATCGCACCCCAGAGCTGCTCGTGCGGATCGTCCGGGAACGGCTTGCCGGTCCGCTCGGCGACCAGCGCCTTGTACTCGCCGACCAGGGCGCGCAGGTCGTCCGCATCCAGGTCGGTGTCCGCCTCCACCCCCTTCGCCGCCTTCCGCGCCGAGAGCAGCTCTTCGAACGCGTCGTGCTCGACGCCCAGGACGACGTCGCCGTACATGTTCACGAAGCGGCGATACGAGTCGTAGGCGAAGCGCGGGTTGTCCGTCGCACGCGCCAGCGCTTCGACCGTCTCGTCGTTGAGGCCGAGGTTGAGGATCGTCTCCATCATGCCCGGCATCGAGATCGGCGCGCCGCTGCGCACGGACAGCAGCAGCGGGAAATCGCCGCCGCCGAACGTCTTGCCGGTCTCCTTCTCGAGCCGGGCCAGCGCGGCGGCGACCTGCTCACGCAGCTCGGCCGGGTACTTCCCCTCGCGGAGGTAGTGGCGGCAGACCTCCGTGGTGATGGTGAAGCCGGGCGGAACCGGCACGCCGATGCGCGCCATCTCCGCCAGGTTCGCGCCCTTGCCGCCCAGCAGCGCCTTGTCCTCGCGTCCGCCGTCGGCCTGGCCGCCTCCGAAGAAGTATACCAGACGATCCGCCATACTCACTGCCTCGCCTCAGAAGTGTCCCGATGATTGACGTAGCCGCGTTCGACGTCGGACAACGGCGCCGGATAGCTGCCGGAGAAGCACGCATCGCAGAACGGGCTGGACGCGCCCTTCACCTCGCGCAGCGCGGCGTGCATGCCCTCGATCGACAGGTAGCCGAGGGAGTCCACACCGAGACTCTCCCGGATCGCGTCCACGGACAGCCGCGCGCCGATCAGCTCCTCGCGCGTCGGCATGTCGATGCCGAAAAAGCATGGCGAGCGGACCGGCGGGCTCGCCACGCGGAAATGGATCTCGCGCGCGCCTGCGTCGCGGATCAGCGAGACCAGCCCCCGGCTGGTCGTGCCCCGGACCAGCGAGTCGTCCACCACGACGACCCGCTTGCCCTCGATCACCTCGCGCACCGGGTTGTACTTGACCCGGACCCGGAAGTCCCTGCCCACCTGCGTGGGGTGGATGAAGGTGCGCCCCACGTAGTGGTTGCGGATCAACCCCAGCTCGAACGGGATGCCGCTCTCCTCGGCGTAGCCGAGCGCCGCCGAGTTGGACGAGTCCGGGACGCTGAAGACGCAGTCCGCCTCGGCCGGCTGCTCCCGGGCGAGCTGCCGTCCCAGCGCGCGGCGTGCGCGGTCCACGCTGATGCCCCAGAGCTTGGAGTCCGGCCGGGCGAAGTAGATCAGCTCGAAGATGCACGGCGCGAGACGCGACGCCGGGGCGAGGCCTCCCAACCGGGTGACCTGGTCGCCGTCGATGCGGATCAGCTCCCCCGGCTCGAGGTCCCGCACGTACTCCGCCCCCAACAGGTCCAGTGCGCAGGTCTCGCTCGCGAGGACGTAGCCCCCGCCGCGCCGCCCGAGGATGAGTGGTCGGAACCCCCAGGGGTCCCGGGCGGCGTAGAGCACCGAGCCGATGGTGACGATCACGGAGAACGCGCCCTCGAGCTGGCGGAGCGCGTCGCGGAGCTGCGCCTCGGGTGTGGACTCGCGCGAGCGCGCGATCAGGTGCACGAGCACCTCGGTGTCGGTGGAGGATTGGAAGAGGGCCCCCTCCGCGACCAGTTTCTCGCGCAGGATCCTGGCGTTGGTGATGTTGCCGTTGTGCACGACGGCCAGGTCGCCCTGGTGGTAGCGGACCACGATGGGCTGGGCGTTCACCAGGCCGGGCCCGCCGGACGTGGAGTAGCGCACGTGGCCGAGCGCCGTCGTGCCGGGTAGGTTCTTCAGGACGTCGTCATCGATGGCTTCCGCGACGAGTCCCGCCGCCTTGTGCACCCGTGCCCGGCCGTTGTCGATCGCGGCGATGCCCGCCGCCTCCTGGCCGCGATGCTGGAGTGCGTAGAGGCCGAGGGAAACCAGCTCGGCCGCACGTTCGAGTCCCGAGACACCGACGATTCCACACATTCCTCAGTTCGTACCCCCCATTGCGCCGCCCGCTCCCTCGCCCCGTCCCTTCCCGCCCCGGCCCGCCGGGGCGGGGACAGGGAGAAGGGCAGGGGATCGGAGCGCTCACTCGCCGGCCGCCACCGCCTGCTCCATGATCCGCGGGAGGGCGTGGTGGTACGCGTCCGCGAGATCGGCCGCCGCCGCTTCGATCCGGCGCCCCGCGCCCTCCACGATGAACAGGCCGCCCGGCTCGCCGACGGTGCCGATGCGCGCCGCCGGCACACCGTGGCGGCGGGCCGTCTCGAGCACGCGCTCCACGTCCTCCGGCGCACAGGACACCACGATCCGGCCCTGGGCCTCGCCGAAGAACAGCGCGGCTGGCGGCAGGTCGTCGCTGAGCCGGACCTCGCAGCCCAACGGGCGCTCGGGATCGGCGAGCGCCGACTCCGCCAGACAGACCACGAGACCGCCCTCCGCGCAGTCGTGCGCGCTGCGCAGCAGCCCGGCACGCGCCAGCTCGAGCACCGCCTCCTGCAGCGCCTTCTCGGCCTCCAGATCCACGGCCGGCGCGTCCCCGGCCACGAGGCCGTGCACCACCTTCAGGTATTCGGAGCCGCCCAGCTCCGCGGTGTTGCGGCCGAGCAGGAGGATCGCGTCACCCGGATCGCGGAACCCGGCGCGCAGGTGACGCTCGACGTCGTCGAGCACCCCCACCATCCCGACCACGGGAGTGGGGTAGATCGCGCCCGCAGGGCTCTCGTTATACAGCGAGACGTTGCCGCTCACGACCGGCACGCCGAACGCGCGACACGCCTCGGCCAGCCCCGCCACCGCCTCGCGCATCTGGTAGTAGACCTCGGGCTTGAGCGGGTTGCCGAAGTTCAGGTTGTCCGTCACGGCACGCGGCCGCGCGCCCACGCAGACCAGGTTCCGCGCCGCCTCGGCCACCGCGATCATCGCGCCGCGCCGCGGGTTCAGGAACACGTATCGCCCGTTGCAGTCCACCGTCGCGGCAATGCCCTTGCGCGTGCCGCGGACCCGGATCACACCCGCGTCCCCGCCCGGCGGCACGACCGTGCTGGTGCGCACCGTCGTGTCGTACTGCTCGTGGACCCACCGCTTGGACGCGATGTTGGGCGAGGCAAGGAGCCGCACGAGCACCGCCGTGGGGTCCTCCATCGCCCGGCTCGGCTCCAGCTCGAGCGGGTCGAAGGCGCGACGCCGCTGCGCGTCCTCGGACTCGACCCCCTCCCGCACGTAGACCGGGCAGCCCTTGACGAGCTGCTCGCCGGGGATCTCGCACACCACGACCCCGTTCTCACGGACGCGGTACATGCCGTCATCCGTGACGCGGCCGATGACCGCGGCCTCGAGCTCCCACTTCTCGAGGATCCGGCGCACCTCCTCCTCGTGGCCCGCCTTCGCGACCACGAGCATGCGCTCTTGCGACTCGGACAGCAGGATCTCGTACGGCGTCATGCCGGGTTCACGCGTCGGCACCAGCGCCGTGTCGATGTCGACGCCGGTCCCCGCACGCGCGGCCATCTCGCTCGAGGACGAGGCGAGTCCGGCCGCGCCCATGTCCTGAATGCCGACGATGTGGCCGCTGCGGATCAGCTCGAGGGACGCCTCGAGCAGCAGCTTCTCCGTGAACGGGTCCCCGACCTGCACCTGAGGCCGCCGGGCTTCGCTGCCTTCCTGCAGCTCTTCGCTCGCGAACGTCGCGCCGTGGATCCCGTCCCGTCCGGTGCGCGCGCCCACCACCATGATCGGGTTGCCCGGGCCGGACGCCTCCGCGCGGATCAGGTCCTCGGTGCGCATGAGGCCGATGGCCATCGCGTTGACGAGCGGGTTGCCCTCGTACGCGTCCTCGAAGTAGACCTCGCCCCCGATGTTGGGGATGCCGACACAGTTGGCGTAGTCGCCGATCCCCTTCACCACGCCGGAGAAGAGGTACCGTACACGCGGGCTGTCCAGGGGGCCGAAGCGGAGCGAGTCGAGCACCGCGATGGGGCGGGCGCCCATGGTGAAGACGTCCCGCAGGATGCCGCCCACGCCCGTGGCCGCACCCTGGTACGGCTCGATGGCCGACGGGTGGTTGTGCGACTCGATCTTGAACGCCACGGCGTAGCCGTCGCCCAGATCGATGACGCCGGCGTTCTCGCCCGGGCCCTGGAGCACCCACGGCGCCTCCGTGGGCAGCGCGCGGAGCAGCGCCTTCGAATTCTTGTAGCCGCAGTGCTCGGACCACAGCGCGCTGAAGACGCCCAGCTCCGTATACGTGGGCTCCCGGCCCAGGATCTGGAGGATCCGGGCGTACTCCTCCGGCGAGAGGCCGTGCTCTGCGACCAGCTCGGGGGTGATGGGCGGGTCGCCCGGCCGGGGCTTCGGCGCAGTCGCCGTCTCCTGCCGCTCGCTCATGGCCGCCCCACCGGTTCGCTGGAGTGGGAGCCGAGGCCGGCGTCCGCCGCGGCCGAGAGGCCGGCCAGCACGTGCGCACGCATGGATTCGAACACGCCCGCGCCATCCGTCGAGCCGAGCAGCGCTTCGACCGCCCGTTCGGGGTGCGGCATGAGGCCCAGCACGTTGCCGGCCTCGTTCACGATTCCCGCGATCCCGTGCATCGAGCCGTTCGGGTTCGCCTCATCCGTGACGCGGCCATCCGCGTCGCAGTACCGGAAGACGACGCGGCGCTCGGCCTCCAGCCGCTCGAGCGTCTCCTCATCCGCAACGTAATTCCCCTCGCCGTGCGCGATGGGGATGCGCAACACCTGGCCTTCCCGGTACGCGTTGGTGAAGGGTGTGGCCGCGTTCTCCACCCGCAGCCGCACCCAGCGGGAAACGAAGCGGAGCGACCGGTTGCGCACCAGCGCGCCGGGCAGCAGGCCCGCCTCGCACAAGACCTGGAAGCCGTTGCACGTCCCGAGCACCAGGCCGCCGTTCTCCGCGAACCGGCGGACGGCGGCCATGATCGGGCTGAACCGCGCGATCGCGCCCGCCCGCAGATAATCGCCGTAGCTGAAGCCGCCCGGCAGGATCACCACGTCCGGATCGCGCAGGTCGCGCTCGCGGTGCCACACGAAGTAGGTCTCGGCGCCCAGCACGTCCTTGGCCGCCCGGTAACAATCGTGGTCGCAGTTGGAGCCGGGGAACGTGACGACGGCGACCCGCAGCTCAACTGATGGTGTCGATGTCAATCTCGTAGTCCTCCGTGACCGGGTTGGCGAGCAACTGCCGGCACATGGCGTCGGCCCGCGCGAACGCCTCCTCCACCGTGGGTGCGGTGAGTTCCACGCGGACCAGCCGGCCCACCCGCACGTCCTGCACTTCGCCGAAATCCAGGGAGCGGAGCGCGTTGTGCACCGCCTTCCCCTCGGGGTCGAGCAGCCCCTCGCGGGGCGTGATCCGTACCTCCACCACGTATCGGTTCACTCGGATCCCTCCACAACGTTGCGCCGCTCGGGCCGGGCGTCCGGCTTCCGGCGGCGCGGGCCGTATGGCCGCCACAGGCGCCGGGGTGGCGCCAGTTCCTCGTAGTCGAGATCGCGCTGCTCCTCGTCCGCCTCGTCCGGCACATCCGTGTCGAGCAGCATGTCGCGGTCGGGCAGGCGCTCGAAGAACCCGAGGGCGAACGCCTTGAGCACGCCGTACGACACGTACGCCAGGCAGGCGGGGAAGAAGAACAGCGCCGGGATGGTCAACGCCGCAGCCGCCACCAGGACCAGACCCACGAGCGTCGCGATCCCCCGGGCCGTGCGGAACCCGAACTTGGGCATCACCGGGTACAGCACGTGGCTCATCATCAGCATCCCGAGGATGACCATCAGCGCGGTCATGAGGACCGGCCACGGCCAGCCGGACAGGTAGGTCTGGAAGAACTCCGTCTGGCTGAACGGATAGAACGTGGCGAGCGTGGTGCCGGCCGCAGGGGACGGGAGCCCGTGGAAGGCGACCTTGGCCTGGCCCGCTTGCTCGATGTTGAAGCGCGCCAGGCGGATGACTGCGCTGGTGACGTAGAAGAACGACGCGATCCAGCTCCAGGTGCCGTCGGCGAGGAACAGGTGATAGACGATCAGCGACGGCGCCACGCCGAAGCTGATGGCATCCACCAGTGAGTCCAGCTCGGCGCCGAACCGGCTGCCCGTCCGCGTGACGCGCGCCACGCGCCCGTCCAGCAGGTCCGCCACGGAAGCGATGACCACGAGCCACGCCGCCGTGATGAACTGGCCCCTGGACGCGGAGACGATCGCCCAGACGCCGAAGAACAGGTTGGCGAGCGTCAGCGCGTTCGGGACGATGATGACGCCACGCTGAAGCCGGCGGTTCACGGCCCGCTCCCTGGCAGTTCGGCGAGCACGGTGCGGCCCGCGTAGACGCGATCGCCCGGCTTCACGCGCACCTCGGCGTCGAGCGGGATGAACGTGTCCACGCGCGAGCCGAAGCGGATGAGGCCGATGCGGTCGCCTTGCTCGACGCGCGTGCCCTCGTCCACGTAGGTGACGATCCGCTGGGCCACGAGGCCGGCGATCTGCTTCACCATCAGGCGGTAGTGCCCCGCGTTGATGCCGATGGACGTCTGCTCGTTCTCCAGGCTCGCCCGCTCCGCCCACGCCGCCAGGAACTTGCCGGGCTGGTGACGCCGGAACTCGACCACGCCCGCCGCCGGCGAGCGCTGGACGTGCACGTCGAACAAGCTCAGGAAGATCGAGATCCGCCTCGCCGGGCCGCGCAGGTAGTTCGGCTCCTCGACCTCCGTGATCTGCACCACCTTTCCGTCCGCCGGGGCCAGGATCAGGTGCGCCCCGCGCTCGCCCCGGCGCTCCGGGTCGCGGAAGAAGAACGCGAACGCGAGCGCCAGGACGACGGCGATGTACGACGCCAGCCAGACGACCCAGCTCCCGACGACCGCGGCAACGACGAAGCCGACCAGGGCGATGACGGAGGCCGCGGCGATGAAGACGTATCCCTCACGGGCGATGGCCATGCCTGTTCCTACCCCACGGGGGGCGGTATGGCCCCCGGATCGTGCGTCGGGAAGTCCTCCAGCGCGAAGCCGGTGAGCCGACGGAAAACGTCACGGTAGCGGGCCGACGTCGCCTCAACGACCTCCGGCGGCAGGTCCGGCGCCGGCGGCTCCTTGTTCCATTTCCCGGCGGCCACGAGGCCCTCCAGGTAGTCCCGCACCGGCTGCTTGTCCAGCGACGGCTGCCCGCGCCCGACCGCGTAGTGCTCCTGCGGCCAGAAGCGGGACGAGTCCGGTGTCAGCACCTCGTCGATCAGGAGCAGCGTGCCGTCCGGGAGCTGGCCGAATTCGAACTTCGTGTCGGCGATGATGATGCCCTTCTCGGCGGCCAGCGCACGGCCGCGCTCGTAGATCGCGAGGCTCCGGTCCCGCAACGTGACGGCCAGCTCTTCGCCCACGCGCTCCACGACCTGGGCGAACGTGATGTTCTCGTCGTGGCCGTGTTCGGCCTTGGTGGCGGGCGAGAAGATCGGCGGGTCGAGCCGCTGACTCTCCAGGAGCCCTGCGGGGAGCGGCTCGCCCGCCAGCGTGCCGTGCTTGCGGTACTCGCTCCACGCCGAGCCGGACAGGTAGCCGCGGACCACGCACTCGATCATCACCGGCTTCGTGCGCCTCACGAGCATGGCGCGGCGGGCCCACACCTCCCGGTACGCGTCGAGCTCCGGTACTTCCCGTACGATCGTGTCCGGGTCCGCCGAGATGAGGTGATTCGGCGTGATGTCCTCGAGCCGGGCCAGCCACCAGGCCGTGAGCTGCGTCAGCACCTCGCCCTTGTGCGGGATCGGCTGGGGCAGGACGACGTCGAACGCGCTGATGCGGTCCGTCGCCACCATCAGCAGCCGGTCCTTGCCCACATCGTAGATGTCGCGCACCTTCCCGCGCGCGACGAGCGGAAACGGCAGGTCTGTCTGCTGGATCGCCGTCGTCATCGCCTCACACCCTGAGCTCTGGAGTCGGCTCGCTCACGCCGTAGCGGGCGAGCAGCGGGTCCACGTGCTCGGCCAGGAACGCGTCCACCTGTTCGGACGCACGGCCGATGTGCCGCGCGGGGTCCAGCGTCTCGAGGATCTCTTCCCGCGAGAGCCGGAACTCGGAATCGGCCATGAGCCGGTCGACAAGGTCGTTCTCGCCGCCCTCCTTCATCTGGTCCGCCGCGGCCTTGGCATGACGGCGGATGCGCTCGTGCAGCGCCTGCCGGTCGCCGCCCCGCCGCACGGCCTGCATCAGGATCGCCTCCGTGGCGAGGAAGGGGAGCTCTGCCTCGAGGTGCCGGCGGATGACCGCAGGGCGGACCACCAACCCGGCGGCGACGTTGTGGACCAGGAGCAGGCACGCGTCCGTGGCCATGTACGCCTCCGGGATGGCGATGCGGCGGTTGGCCGAGTCGTCCAGCGTGCGTTCGAGCCACTGCGTCGCCGCCGTGAACGCCGGGTCCATGGACAGCGCGATGACGTGCCGCGCCAACGCGCAGATCCGCTCGGCGCGCATCGGGTTGCGCTTGTAGGCCATGGCGGAGGAGCCGATCTGCTCGGGCTCGAACGGCTCTTCCACCTCGCGCAGGTGCTGGAGCAGCCGTATGTCGTGCCCGAACTTGGAGACGCTGGTCGCAATGCCCGCAAGCGTCGAGAGGAACGCGTAGTCGCTCTTGCGGGTGTACGTCTGGCCCGTCACCGGGTACAGCCGGTCGAAGCCCATCTTCTTGGCGACGAGGCGGTTCAGCGCGTCCACCTTCGCGGCGTCGCCGTCGAACAGGACGAGGAACGACGCCTCCGTGCCGGTCGTGCCACGGGCGCCGCGGAAGCGGAGCGTGGCGAGCCGGTGCTCGACCTCTTCGACGTCGAACAGCAGGTCCTGGATCCACAGCGTAGCGCGCTTGCCGACGGTCGTGGGCTGCGCGGGCTGGAAGTGCGTGTAGCCCAGTGTGGGCAGGTCGCGCCAGCGGCGCGCGAACGACGCCAGCGCCGCGATACACGCGAGCAGCCGCCGCAGCACGAGCCGCAGCGCCTCGCGGTGCTGGATCAGCTCCGTGTTGTCCGTGATGTACGCGCTCGTCGCACCGAGATGGATGATCCCTTTCGCCGCCGGTGCCACCTCGCCGAAGAGGTGGACGTGCGCCATGACGTCGTGGCGCAGGCGCCGCTCCAGCTCGGCCGCGCGCTCCAGGTCGATGTCGTCCAGCCGCGCGCGGAGCTGCTCGATCGCCTCGGCCGGGATGTCCAGCCCCAGCTCGCGCTGCGCCTCGGCCAGCGCCAGCCAGAGGCGGCGCCACGTCTGGAACTTGAAGGCGGGGGAAAACAGCCGCGTCATCTCGGGCGAGGCGTAGCGGCTGGGGAGCGGGTTGTCGTACGTCTCGGGAAGCGGCCGGCTCCCGGCCGGCGCTCCGTTCGGGGCCGCTCGCGGCGGCCCGTCCAAAGGCGTTCTCGATTCGCTCACTCGCGGTCAGGTCGTGATGCGGAGTTCCAGCCGCTGGCCCTGGCGCTCGAGGACGAGTCGCACGAAGCCGCGCCGAGCGGCGCGGCGCAGCAGAGCGGCTGCCTCTTCCGCGTTGTCCACGTTAGAGCCGTTGATCTCCAGGATCAGGTCCCCCTCCCGCAGGCCGAGCCCCCGTGCCGAGGCGGAGAGGGAGACGACGAGGGCGCCCCGCTCGCTGATCAGGCCCCGCTCACTGCGGATCTGCGGCGTGAGCGTGACGAGCTCGAAACCGTCGAGCGCCCGGACCCGCTCGGCGACCAGCGAGGGGATGTCCTCGGGGACCAGTCGCAGAACGCGCCTCTGCCCCCCGTCCAGGACAGCGAGCTCGAGCGCCTGGCCGACCCGCGCGTCGAGCAGGGCGGCCTGCCAGTCCAGGGGCGTGCGCAACTGCTTGCGGCCGACGGACTCCAGCATCATCCCCGGCCGGATCCCGGCCCGGGCCGCGGGCGACGCCGGCGCCACCGAGGCCACGCGGAGCGCGCGGCTGCGCCCGAAGCGGTTGGCCCCGGCGGGCTCCACCTCGAGGCCGATCCACGCCCGTCGCACGTGGCCGTGGGCAAGGATGTCCTCGGCAACCCGCCGCGCGCGGTTGATGGGCACCGCGAAGCCGAGCCCCTCGCTCCCGCCGCTCCTCGAGAGGATGGCGGAGTTGACCCCCACGACCTCGCCCAACGCGTTGACCAGCGGGCCGCCCGAGTTGCCCGGGTTGATCGCGGCATCCGTCTGGATCATGTCCAGGTAGTAGCGCCGCTGGTCCTGGCCGTCGGGGATGATGTTGCGGCCGAGTCCGCTCACGACGCCGGCGGTCACGGTCGGCTCCGAGTTGGAGAGCAGGAAGCCGAACGGGTTGCCGATCGCGATGACCCACTCGCCGATCATCAGGTCATCGGAGTCTCCCAGCGGCGCGGCCGGCAGGCCCCGCGCAGGGATGCGCAGCAGGGCGAGGTCCGTCGCCTCGTCCACACCCAGGATCTCGGCCTCGAAGTCGCGCCCGTCGGACAGCGTCACCACGACCTGCTGCGCGCCGCGGATGACGTGCTCATTGGTCAGGATGAGCCCGTCCTCGCGCAGGATGATCCCGGAGCCGAGGCCCGCCACCTGGCGCCGCTGCACGGGGCCGAAGAAGAGGTCGAAGAAGTCGCGCGGCCGGACGACCTCGCTCCGGATGACGTTCACCGTGACCACGGAGGGGGAGACGCGCCGCGACGCGGTGACGATCGCCGTCTGCCGCGAAGACTCCAGCTCCTGCGTGGCCGTGCGTTGCGTCGTCGCGGCGAAGAGGGCGGGCGTGCCCCCGCCGAAGCGCGCCTCGACACGGTCATTGGCCGCAGGCGCATCCGCCCCCCGCGCCGCCGGATCGCACGCCAGCAGCGCGGAGAGGAGGAGCGCCGAGAGCGGCAGCGGAATCGGAGCCGGGCCGGATCGCGAGACACGCCTGCGCAGCAGCATCACCCGATCTTCCGTCGCTCCTCCGGCAAACGGGCCCAGTCCGCGAGGAACGCTTCCAGCCCGCGGTCCGTCAGCGGGTGCTGGATCAACTGGTGCAGCACCTTGGGCGGCACGGTGGCGACGTCGGCACCGATCAGCGCGGCCTCGACGACGTGCATGGGATGGCGCACCGAGGCGACCAGCACCTCCGTCTCGAAGCCGTAGTTGTCGTAGATCTGACGGATCTGGCGGATCAGCTCCATCCCGTCGCCGGAGATGTCGTCCAGCCGACCGACGAACGGCGAGATGTAGGTCGCGCCGGCCTTGGCGGCGAGCAGCGCCTGCGCGGGCGAGAAACACAGCGTCACGTTGACGCGGATGCCCTCCGCGCGGAAGCGCCGACACGCCTTGAGTCCCTCCTCGATGAGCGGGACCTTGATGACGATGTTGTCCGCGATGCGGGCGAGCTCGCGACCCTCGCGGACGATCGCGTCCGCCTCCGTCGCCACGACCTCCGCGCTGACGGGGCCGTCCACCATGCGGCAGATCTGGGCGAGGATCTCGCGGGGATCGCCGTCGGGGCCCGCCGCCTTCGCCAGCAGGGACGGGTTCGTCGTGATGCCGTCGATGAGTCCGGCGTCGACCGCGCGCCGGACCTCGCTCAGGTCTGCGCTATCCAGGAAGATCTTCATCCAACGCCTCCTCCAGCCGCATCGCGTCGGCGCTGTAGTACACGCGTGTCAGGAACAGCCCCTCGGCGGGCGCGGGCGGGGAGGTCTCGAGCGAAGGCTCGCCCTCGAGCAGCGCGGCCATGTGCTCCAACGGGCGCACGCCGCGCGCGATGTCCACCATCGTGCCCACGAGGTATCTTACCATGTGGTGGAGAAAACGGTTCGCCGTGATGTGGAACGCGACGCCGTGGTCGCGCCACGGCAACCACCGGGCCCGATAGACGATGCAACGGTCGCCGCGCTCCGGCTGGCCGGCTTTGGCGAAGGCCCGGAAGGAGTGGTCGCCGCAGACCAGCGCCGCGGCGGCCTCGAGCGCCGCGAGGTCGAGCGGGCGGCACAGCGGCCAGCACCAGCGGCGGAGGAACGGCGAGCGGGCGCTCTCGGCGGTGCCCACGCGATAGACGTAGGCGCGTGCAACCGCGTCGTAACGCGGGTGGAACGACTCCGGCACCGGCTCCGCCGCCGCAACCCACACGTCCTCCGGCAAGATGGCGTTCAGCGCTCGTCGCAGCCGCTCCGCGGTCCACTTGCCCGGCACCGTGGCGGCAGCGACCTGGCCCGTCGCGTGGACCCCCCGGTCCGTCCGCCCGGCGGCCAGCACGGTCGTCGGGCGGCCCGTGAGGCGTTCCAATGCGGATTCCAGCACGCCCTGCACCGTCCGGACGCCGGGCTGCACCTGCCAGCCGTAGAATCCGGCGCCGTCGTAGTGGAGCGTGAGCTTGATCCGCTGGTCCGGGGGGATTCTCACGGGCGCGAAACCTACCGGCGGAGGGCGGGGCGGGCAAGGCGTCCCGCCGGGCAGCGATGGGCGCCGAGAGAGCCGAGCCGCCGAGCCGATGCCTCGCCGCGTCGCGCCGCGGCTTCCCGCCGGAACAGAAGTGTCGCGTGGAAGCCGCGAGGCGTCGCGCGCAACCCGCGGAGCGGCGCATGGAACTCCCGCTCGTTCCGAGAGGTTCTCACCTCCTGGTGAGCGTGCGGCCGACGCTCCGCGACGCCGAGGTTGCCTCGCCGGGCACGGTTCGGCGCGCCGTTGCGACCTCGCAATCGGGAAGCGGGGAGCCGCGCCTCCCCGCGCACGGCTTGGCGGCCACGACCCGCTTCGGAACGTCGGCGCGATGACGCGGCGGCTCTCCGCATGCGGGGCCCGGCGCGGGGCACGCCGCGCGGGGGAGATCGGTTCCGGAGGAACACGGAGATCGAGGACCCGGATGAACCAGCACCGCCCGGACGGCGGCGCCGGCCGTGAACGGCCGGCGCCGAGCCGCGTGCCGCTGGGCCGCGCCTTCTGGCGCTGGCGGCTCGAGCGCTTGAGGAACGGCATCGCGCCGGATCCGGCGCCAGGCGAGCTACCCCGCGCCCGGCCGGCCGTGGCCCAGCCCCGCGCCGCCGCGGACGAGCTGCGCATTACCTGGGTGGGCCACGCGACCTTCCTGGTCCAGCTCGGTGCCATCAACGTTCTGACCGACCCCGTCTGGAGCCGCCGCGTCTCGCCGGTGCCCTGGGCTGGACCGGCGCGCCTGGCGCCGCCCGGCCTGGACTTCGATGCACTGCCGCCCGTGGACATCGTGCTCATCTCCCACGACCACTACGACCACCTCGACGCCCCGACCGTGCGCCGCCTGGTCCGGCGTGACCCGGACACCGTGTGGGTCGCGCCGCTGGGCCTCCGCTCCTGGCTGCTGCGGCGCGGCGCCCAGCGCGTCATCGAGCTCGACTGGTGGCAGGACGCCCGGATCGTGACGCGGGGCGGCGAGCTCCACGTGACGGCGACGCCGGCCCAGCACTGGTCACGGCGCAGCCTCGTCGCGGATCCGGGACGACTCTGGGCCTCCTTCGTCGCGAGCGCCGGCACCGGCCCGAAGGTCTACTTCGGCGGCGACAGCGGCTACTTCACCGGCTTCGCGGAGATCGGCTCGCGGCTCGGTCCGTTCGACGCCGCGCTCTTGCCGATCGGCGCGTATGCGCCGCGGTGGTTGATGCGCCCGATGCACATGGACCCCGAGGAAGCGGTGCAGGCCTACCTCGACCTCGGCGGGCGCGGCGCCTTCGTCGCCATGCACTGGGGCACGTTCCGGCTCAGCGACGAGCCGCCGCTGGAGCCGCCGGTGTTGCTCCGTCAGGCGTGGAGAGCCGCCGGCCTGCCGGCGGACGACTTGTGGATCCTGGCCCACGGAGAAAGCCGCGCTCGGCGCGTCCGCCCCGTCTCGGCCGGGCCCGCGGCCTGAGGGCAGTCCGCCCCTGCGCCTGGAGAGACCGCCGGAGAGACCGGGCGAAACCGCGCGTGCCGTCCACGCGTATGGGCCGGGGCAACCGTCAGCTCGGTTCTGGGGAGGCACGCATGAATGCGTTGGTCGCTCTCGTGCTCGTCCCGCTCGTCTCATCCGCGACCGCAGCGGCTGCCCAGGAGCCGCCGGACCCGCGCGCCCTGGAGGAGGGCGGGGTACCGCCCCGCGTCGCGGAGCGTGTCGTCGCCGTGTTCGCGGACCCGGCCACGGTGCGGTGGGAGGGCGGCCGGCGGCTGGAGGCCGGCGAGGTCGTGATGGGCAACGTGGCCGCGCGTGGCGGCCTGGTCGTCCTCGCAGGGCGCATCGAGGGAGAACTCGTGGTGCTGGACGGCGACGTCGAGTTCCTCCCGGGCGCTGCGGTGGCCGGCGACGTCACGGTGGTGCGGGGCCAGGTGCGGGGCGCGGGAGACGGCAGCATCGGCGGCACGCTGCTGGTGTACGGCCGGACTCGAGGCGAGAGCGACCCGGGATGGCGGCGCGAGCGCGAGTCCTGGCGGTTCGGTCCGGCCTGGCCCCGTCCTTGGCTGGCCTCCGGCGACGCACGGATCGTGGTGGGGCTCCGGCCGAACTACAACCGCGTCGAAGGGCTGCCCGTCGCCGTGGGGCCGCGGATCACGACCGGAGGCCGGAACCCGCTGCGTGTGGAAGCGCTCGCCATCCTCCGCACCGAGGGCGGCCGGCCGCTGGGCGGCGACCGGACCGGCTACTCGGTGCGCGCGGAGCAGTTCCTCGGCGGTCGGCGCGAGTTCCGCGTCGGACTCGCCACGCACTCCGTCGTCTCGCCCATCGAGCGCTGGCACGTCAGCGACCTCGAGGCCTCCCTCGCGACGTTCCTGCTGCACAGCGATCAGCGGGACTACTTCGAGCGTGAGGGTTTGAGCGCCTACGCGCGCTACACGCCGCGCCGGCTGCCGCTCGACGTCACGCTCGAGTACCGCGACGAGGAGCACGCCGCCGCAGCGGCCGGCGATCCGTGGACGCTCTTCGGCAGCGACCCGTGGCGGCCGCAGCCGCTGGTGGCCGAGGGCCGCCTCCGTTCCCTCGTCGGCGCAGTGACGCTCGACCTGCGCAGTGACCGCCGGCTCGATGACGGCTGGTACGTGAGCGCGAGGCTCCACCGCGGCCTCGGCGGCGACCTGCGTGTCCCGGCGCTGTTCGTGGCTGCGGCGGAGGGCGATGCGCTCGTGCCCGGCACGAGAGCGGATGAGGGGTTCACCGCCGGCTTCCTCGACGTCCGCCGCTACAACCGCGTGGGCCCCGTCGCGTCCCTCGACTTCCGCGCCGTCCTCGGCGGCTCATTGGCCGCATCCGCGTTGCCGCCCCAGTTCCAGCACGCGTTGGGCGGGGCGGGCTCGTTGCCCGGCTACGGCCTGATGCGTGTGGATTGCGGCGCTCGCGGACTGCGCGGCACGTTGGATGCCGATGCCGCGTCACCCACCTTCTTCGCCCGCTACGGCTGCGACCGCATCGCGCTCTTCCAGGCGGAGTACCGCGGGGGCATCTCCGTCGACATCTCTTGGGCGGATGACGAAGACGAGGCGTTCGACGGTTGGGATTGGGGCTTCGATTGGGACGGCGACCTCACCTGGGCGCTGTTCTTCGACGCCGCCCGCGGTTGGGCGTTCGAGGGCGCCTCGCCGGCGCCGCGCCGCGACACCGGCACGCTGTACGACGTCGGCGCCGGGCTGCTCTTCGACGACGGCCTGGGCGTCTACGTCGCGGTCCCGCTCAACGGTGACAACCGCAGCCTCCGGGTCTTCCTGCGACTCGGCCGCCGCTTCTGAGCGCGCCTCCTCCCGCCCCGTAGACGGCCCGGGCGATCGTCGAGATCACGGGGATGTGACGGGCGGGCGCAGACCCATCGGCTCCATCGAGCGCAGTGCGTTGGTGGACGTGGCGACGCCGGGACGGAGGATGTAGTCGAAGGTCATGCGCACATCGCCCGCCGCGCCGTGGACCGTCTCGCGGAATGGTCGGCGCGGGCGGCGGCGCGCAGCTCCACGTGCGCCGCCAGCTCCCTCACCGCTCCCTGTCGCGCAACGATCGCGTCCGGCTGGGACGGCTCGAGCAACCACCGCTCGAGCGTCCAGCGTCCCGGCGGCGTCGCCGGCGGGCCGCGCAACGCGTACAGCGATGCCCGGCCGAAGAGGTCGAGGTCGGCCGCGTAGGGGTGATCCTCCGGCACGTCCACCGGAGGGTGCTCCGGCAGCAGCTCCCACCGGCGCTCCGCCCGGGCCGACCATTCCTCGTTCAGACCGGCCAGCGCGTTCAGCGTCCGCTCGCGCTCCCGCTCCCATGCATGGACGAACACGAGCGCGAGGAATCCCGCAACGGAGACGGCCGCGCTCCAGAGCGCCGCGTCCCCGCCGCCGAGGTCACGCCAGACGAGCGCCCCGATCGCGGCAGCGAATACGGCCAGCCGCGCATTGGAAAGCGCGCACGCGCTTCGCGCGCCGCTCCGCCGCCCGGAACCGCGCCGCCCGGGCCGCGTACCAGGCCGCGGCGCGCCCGTCCGAATCCATTCCGATTCCGTCCACCACGTCGGACCCGGTACCCCGTTCCCCCGGGCCGAGAGCCGCGTGCGGCCGGATTTGACAGTCCAGGAAGACGCGCCCTACCTTCTGGCCCCATTCGTGACGACGCAATGGAGCAGTTCGACGTGTCGGCCAACGCCAACGATCACGCGGCGTTCTCCCTCACGCCCTTCCTCCAGCGGATCATTGCGCGGCAGGACCTGACGGCCGAGGAGGCCGAGGCCGCGTTCAACGGCATCATGGAAGGCCACGCATCGCCGCTCCAGGTCGCCGCCCTGCTCGCGGCGCTCCGCGCCAAGGGTGAGGCGCCCCAAGAGGTGGCGGGCGGCGTGCGCGCGCTGCGGCGCGCCATGTACCGCGTGGTCGTGGACGACGGCGTACCCGTCCTCGACACCTGCGGCACCGGCGGCGGCGCGTTCACCACCTTCAACATTTCCACCGCCGCCGCACTGCTGGCCGCCGGCGCGGGCGTGCCCGTCGCCAAGCACGGCAACCGGTCCTTCACCTCGCGGAGCGGCAGCGCTGATGTCTTGGAGGCGCTCGGCGTGGTGATCGACCTCCCGCCCGAGCGGCTGGCCGATGTGCTCCGAGAGGCCGGGATCGTCTTCATGTTCGCGCCACGGCTGCACCCGGCCATGCGCCACGTGGCCCCCGTGCGCCGGGAGCTCGGCATCCCGACCATCATGAACCTGCTCGGCCCGCTGACCAATCCGGCCGGCGCCCGGCGCCAGCTCATCGGCGTGGCCGACCCCGCGCTGCTCGAGCTGATCGCACACGCATTGGTCGAGCTGGGCCACGAGCACGCGCTCGTCGTCCACGGCGCTCCGGGGATGGACGAGCTCAGCCCCGTCGGGCCCACGGAAGTCTACGAGGTGAGGGGCGCCCGCATCGAACGCTACCGCTTCGAGCCCGACCGACGCCTGGGTTGGTCCGGTCTGGATCCGGCAGACCTCGCCGGCAGCGACCCCGCCGGCAATGCGCGGCTGATCGAGGGAGTCCTCGAGGGCAGGATCCGCGGCGCCGCCCGCGCCGCGGTCATCCTCAACGCGGGCGCCGCCCTCTACCTCGGCGGCCAGGTGGATTCGCTCGAGGAAGGCGTCGAACTCGCCGAGCGCGCACTGGAGGAGGGCGCCGGCGTGGATGCGTTGCAGCGGCTCCGCGCCGCATCACGCGCGGCAGCCGATCGGGCGGCCGCCGACTGATCGAGCCCTCAGTTGGCAGAGACGATGGCCCGCATGATCCACGGCCCGAGGATCGGCGGGCGCGCGACGCCGAGCACCACCAGGGTCACCAGCCGGCCCGTCTTCCGGCCGATGACGAACGGCTTCCTCCGCTTCATCAGTACCTCCGGATGACACCGACCACGATACCCTGGATCTGGACCTCGTCGGCATCGAAGATGAGCGGGGGCATGTCCGGGTTGGCCGGCTGGAGCCGCACCCGCCCATCCGGCTCGCGGTAGAAACGCTTCACCGTCGCCGAATCGCCGTGCACCAGCGCCACCACCATCGCCCCGTTCTCCGCGGTCGGCCGCGCGTTGACCACGACGTAGTCGCCATCCCGGATGTGTTCATCGATCATCGAATCGCCCTTCACGCGCAGCACGTAGTGCTGCCCGCCCCGGCGCAGCAGGTCCTCCGGGACCGCGATCGTCTCCTGTTCCTGGACCGCCTCGATGGGCACACCGGCCGCGACGGTGCCCAGCAGCGGGAGCTCGACGGCCGCCACCCGGGTGCCCACGGGAACCAGCTCGATGGAGCGGCTCTCGTTGTAGCTCTTCCGGATGTAGCCCTTCCGCTGCAAATTCTCGAGGTGTTCGTGGACGGTGGCCAGTGAGCCGTACGCGAAGTGCCTAGCGATCTCCTCGTAGCTCGGCGCGTAGCCGTGCTCCTCGAGATACGCCCGCAAGAAGTCCAGGATCTCTTTCTGGCGCTTGGTCAGCGGCATGGCGCAGCTCTCGGGATGGGTCCAGGTGCTTCTCGCCGCGGCGCGGCGGGCCCGCCGCGCCGTGGCGACGGCTCGCCGAACAGGAACCGAACCCAACATACCCGAAGGGGAACCGAAACGCAAGGGGCGCAATGACGCTGCTGGACCGGATCGTCGCCGAGAAGCGCCGGCTGGCCCGGACGCTGGAGGCCCGAGCCGCGGCGTTGCGGGCGGCGGCGGAGGCGGCGCCGCCGGCGCGTCCGTTCGCGGATGCGCTCGCGGCCGGGAGGACGGTTTCGCTCATTGCTGAAGTGAAACGACGGTCGCCGTCGGCCGGCTGGATCCGGCCGGAGGCCAGTGCGGTGGACATCGCCGTGCAGTACGAGGCGGCCGGGGCCGCCGCGATCAGTGTGTTGACGGACGAGGAGCACTTCGGCGGCACGCTGGAGGATCTGGAGCGGGTCCGGTCCGCCGTCGGCGTGCCGGTCCTGCGCAAGGATTTCCTCGTGGCCCCGGTGCAGGTGTGGGAGGCGCGGGCGGCGGGCGCGGACGCGGTGCTGCTGATTGTGCGCGTGCTGGACGACGCCGAGCTGACGGACCTCCTGGCAGCCGCGCGAGAGTGCGGGTCGGGCGCCCTCGTGGAGGTGCACTCGCCGGCGGAGCTGGAGCGGGCGGTGCGCGCGGGCGCCGATGTGGTCGGCGTGAACGCCCGCGACCTGGCGACGCTGGAGACCGACCTGGCGGTGACGCTGGCCCTGGCCGGCCAGGCGCCGGTGGGCTGCGTGCTCGTGGCCGAGAGCGGAATCCGTTCTCGGGCGGACGTCGAGCGGTTGGCCAGTGCCGGCGTGGACGCCGTGTTGGTCGGCGAGTCGCTCATGAGGGCGCCGGACCCCGGCCTCGCGGCCCGCGCCCTGGTGGGGGTGCCGCGGATGACGCCGACGGCGCCGGAGGCCAAGATCTGCGGCGTGTGCCGGCCGGCGGACGCGGCGGCCGCGGCGCGGGCCGGCGCGGACTACGTGGGCGTGGTCCTGTCGCCGGGCTTCGCCCGTTCGCAGACGGTGGAATCCGCGGCGGCGATCCTGGACGCCGCGGCGCCTGCGCGGCGGGTCGGCGTGTTCGTGGACGCATCCGACGCCGAAGTGGTCGCTGCGGCCGAGCGACTGCGGCTGGACGTGGTGCAGTTGCACGGCTCGGAGCCGCCCGACCGGGTCGCCGCCGTGGCCGCGGCCGGGCCGTGGCAGGTGTGGAAGGCGGTCCGTCCGCGCAGCCCCGACGAGCTCGGTGCGGCGGCGCGAGCATATTCGGGCGTCGTGGACGCGCTGCTGGTGGACGCCTGGGACCCCATCCGGCCGGGCGGGACCGGCGTTGCGCTGGCGTGGGACGAGCTCGCCAGCGCACGGGCGAGGTTGCCGCGGGGACTGCGCCTGGTCCTCGCCGGCGGACTCACGCCGGACAACGTGGCCACCGCGATCCGGCGCATGGCGCCGGCGGTGGTGGATGTGAGCTCGGGTGTCGAGCAGCGGCCGGGCGAGAAATCGGAGGATAAGGTGCGCGCGTTCATCGAGGCCGCGCGCGCTGCCGGCCCGGTGCGCGCGGCGCGACCGATCGCTGCCGCGGAGGCGCAGACCGCCGGTTGAACGAGGAGAGGATGTCGTACGCAACGGAGACGAGCGCACGCGGCCGCTTCGGCCGCTTCGGTGGGCGCTACGTGCCCGAAACGCTGATCGCCGCGCTCGATGAGCTCGAGGCGGTGTACGAGGAAGCGCGGCAGGACGAGTCGTTCTGGGCCGAGCTGGACGGCTTGCTGCGCGATTACGTGGGCCGGCCCAGTCCCCTCTACTTCGCCCGCCGGTTGAGCGAAGAGGTGGGCACCCGGGTCTACCTCAAGCGCGAGGACCTCAACCACACCGGTGCTCACAAGATCAACAACACGCTGGGCCAGGTGCTGCTCGCGCGACGCATGGGCAAACGCCGCATCATCGCGGAGACGGGCGCGGGGCAGCACGGCGTCGCCACCGCGACGGCCTGCGCGCTGTTCGGCCTCGAATGCGTGATCTACATGGGCGCGGAGGATGTCCGGCGACAGGCGCTGAACGTGTACCGGATGCGGCTCCTGGGCGCCGAGGTCCGGACGGTGGAGGCCGGGACACGCACGCTCAAGGATGCGACCAACGAAGCGCTGCGGGACTGGGTGACCAACGTTCGGGATACCCATTATATTATTGGATCCGTGGTCGGACCCGACCCCTTTCCCCGGCTCGTTCGCGACTTCCAATCCGTGATCGGCAAGGAGACGAAGCGTCAGCTCGAGGCCATGGAAGGGCGGCTGCCGGCCGCGGTGATCGCGTGCGTCGGTGGCGGGTCGAACGCCATTGGAATGTTCCACGCGTTCGTGGACGAGCCGTCGGTCGAGCTGGTGGGCGTCGAAGCGGCCGGGGAAGGGCTGGACACGGGCCGCCACGCCGCGTCCCTGGCCGCCGGTCGTCCCGGCGTGCTGCACGGTTCGTTCAGCTACCTTCTCCAGGACGAGGCCGGCCAGGTCGCGCCGGCGCACTCCATTTCCGCGGGGCTGGATTACCCCGGCGTCGGCCCCGAGCACGCCTATCTCAAGGAGAGCGGACGCGCCCGGTACGTGAGCGTGACGGACGACGAAGCCCTCGAGGCGTTCCACACCCTCGCCCGGCTGGAAGGGATCATCCCGGCGCTCGAGAGCGCACACGCTGTCGCGTACCTCCTGCGCGATCGCGCTGCGCTCGCCGGGTCGGGCGGCCCGGTCGTGGTCTGCCTGAGCGGCCGGGGCGACAAGGACGTCGAGCAAGTCGCCGCGCGGACGGCGGGAGCGGCGATCCACAGCGAGTGACGGACGGCACCGGTGGACGAGACCCGCGATCTCACGTTGGGAGCGAGTGCGCCCCAGTCGGGAGAGGAGACTCTCTCGGCGGAGATCGCCGACGTCCTGAGCGCTCTGGCCAAGGCGGTGCGCGCGTTCCAGCTCTACCAGTCCAACAACCCGGTCTACCAGCGCTTCGTGAGCACGGCCGTCGCCGCGTTCTCCCGCCTGTGGGAGCGCACCCCGTCCCTGCACCTGACGGTCGAGGAGCACGCGTTCTGCTGGGGCGAGCAACGCTTCCCGATGGGCGAGGGCCGGGAGAGCCTGGCGTACCAGTTCTACAAGGACGGCATCCGCTACATCACCTTCCTGCCAGGGTTCGAGGCCGAGATCGAGAAGTTCCTCGCCGTCCTCCAGCGTGCGCGGCTCCTCGAGCCGTCGGGCACCGACGATCTCGTCTCGCTGCTCTGGGAGGAGGACTTCATCTCGTTCCAGTACGGCTACGTGGACGTGCTCGCCCAGCAGCTCACGCTGCCCGAGCCGGGCGGCGTTCCCATTCGCGCCATCGACCGCAGGGAGCTGGAGCTGGAGGTGGGTGCGGGCGCGGATGCCGACAGCGGCGCGGGGGCGATGGACACGTTCACACCGCTCACGCCGGACGACTTCGCGGAGACGCTGTTCTTCCTGGACGAGGCCGAGCTCCAGCAGTTGCGGCGGGAATCCGACCTGGAGTGGCACCGGGACGTTCGCACCGACGTTCTCAACGCGCTCTTCGACCGGCTCGAGGACGGATCCCCGGCGCGGCAGGATGAGATCATCGGCATCCTGCGCCAGGTGCTGCCGAGCTTCCTCAGTCGCGGCGACCTGCGTTCTGCCGCGCTCGTGTTGCGAGAGCTGGACGGCATGCTCTCGGCGGACGTGCTGGGACCGCCGCAACGGGAGAAGGTCGAGCAGCTGTTCACCGAGCTCAGCCAGCCGGAGGTGGTTTCTCAGCTCACCGGCGTGCTCGAGCAGGGTGATGGGTTGCCGGAGGTCGAGGACCTCGGCCTCTTCCTCGCGCACCTGCGGCCGGAGGCGTTGCCGGTGCTGATCGCGGGTGCGGAGCGGATCAGCCACGCCCAGGTTCGGGAGCGGCTCGAGGCGGCGACAGATCGGTTGGCCGAGCAGCATCCCGATGGCCTCAAGGCGCTGTTGGCGGCGGAGGATCCGGTCGTGGTCGCGGGCGCCGCGCGCGCGGCCGGCCGACTCCGGCTCGTGGCTGCGGCGCCGGACCTCGAGCGGCTGATCGGGCATCCGGAGGCCCACGTCCGGAAGGCGGCCGTGGACGCACTCGTTGCACTGCGTTCCAGCGCTGCGGTGGGTGGACTGGAACGAGCGCTGGAGGACGATGACCGCGATGTACGGATCGCGGCGGCCCGCGGACTCGCGGCGCTGCGCTACCAGCCGTCGCGGTCGCGCTTCGAGCAGATCCTCACCGGCCGGCGGCTGCGGGAAGCAGACCTCACCGAGAAGATCGTGTTCTTCGAGTCCTATGGCACGGTGGGCGGCCCCGAGAGCGTGCGTCTGCTGGACGGCATCCTCAACGGCCGCGGCTTCTTCGGACGCCGCGCTCCGTCCGACCTGCGGGCATGCGCCGCGCTGGCGCTGGGTCGGGTGAACACGCCGGCGGCGCGGGCAGCGCTCGAGCGCGCGGCCAGCGATCCGGACGCGGTGGTCCGTAGCGCCGTGTCCCGTGCGCTGCGGCGGGAGGCGCAGGCGTCGTGAGCACGGTGACGACGACGCCGCTGGTCCAGGGCGGCGGCGCACTCCAGGCGCAGGGCATGGCGCTGCTCTCGGCGCTCCACGCCGCGGCGCAGGCGCTCCGGCTCTACCCGCTGGAAAACGCCACCGTACAGAAGGCGCTGGACGAACTGAACCTCGTGGCCAGCCGCATCGCGGAGCGCGAGGACGGAATCGAGCTTCGGCTCGTCGGTGACTTCGTCTTCCTCAACGACGCGCGCCTCCGGCTCGACCTGTCCAACTACGTCACGTTCTCCTTCCTGACCAACGCCCTCACACGCCACGGGATCGGCGCCATCACCGTGGACAAGGGCGTCACGCGCGATGAGTGGGCCCCCTTCCTCTCGCTGCTGCTCCGCGAAGACGCCGGCGATGGCAATGCGTTCCGGAGGTTCCAGGAGCGCCTCGAGGCCAGCCCGGTCCGGCACATCCACGTCGAGGAGGAGAAGGGAGCCGCTGCGCTGCCACACGACGATGACGAAGCGCGCGAAGCGGCCAAGCGCACCTACGCGCAGTCGGTCCAGGTGGCGCGAGAGGTGCTCACGGACATCCGCCTCGGCAAGGCCGTGAACGTGCGGCGCGTGAAGCGCGCGGTGCAGGCGATCGTGGACCAGGTTCTGACGAACCAGAACTCGATCGTCGGCATGACCGTGCTGCGCAACTACGACGAGTACACGTTCACGCACTCGGTCAACGTCTGCATCTTCAGTGTGGTGCTGGGACAGAAGCTGGGGCTGTCGAAGGTCCAGCTCTACGAGCTGGGGCTCAGTGCGCTGTTCCACGACATCGGCAAGATGCGCATTGACCCGGCGATCATCGGCAAACCCACCGCGCTGACGGACGAGGAGGCGGCGCAGGTCCGCGAACACCCGACAGAGGGGCTGCTCGCGTTGTTCTCGACCCATGGCCTCGGCGATGTGCCGTACCGGGCGATGCTCGTCGCGTACGAGCACCACATGCGCGTGGATCTGAGCGGATACCCGCGTAACCGTCGGCCGAGGCGCCCCACGTTGTTCACCCGGATCGTCTCCATCGCAGATGCGTTCGACGCCGCCACGTCCAAGCGCAGCTACCAGTCGATGCCGTGGACGCCGGCCGAGGTGCTGCGTGAGATGCGGGACAACCCCGCGCTCGGCTTCGATCCGCTGCTGGTCAAGGCGTTCATCAACGTGACGGGCGTGTACCCGATCGGAACGCTGGCCATCCTGGACACGTATGAGCTCGCCGTGGTGGTGCGGCCGAACCCGGACCCCAGGCGGCTGAGCCAGCCGATCGTGAAGATCATTGCGGACCCGATGGGCATCCCGCTCGCCCGGCCGATCACGGCGGACCTGTCCGAGATCGACCCCGCCACCGGCCATTACCGCCGGACGATCATCAAGACGACCGACCCGGAGAAGTATGGGATCAACATCGGGGACTACTTCGTTTGAGGCGGACCGTCTCGCCGCGCGTTTCCGTGCGTGGCGCGACTCCGGTCGGCGCGCGCTCATTCCGTACCTGACCGCCGGTCATCCCACGCTCGGGCAGACGGTGGAACTCATGCGGCGGATCGCGGCGGCGGGCGCGGACATCATCGAGCTGGGCGTTCCGTTCAGCGATCCGCTCGCCGATGGGCCGACCATCCAGCGTGCCTCGCAGCGCGCCATGGAACAGGGTGCGACGCTGGCGTGGTGCCTCGAAGCGCTCAGTCAGTTCCGGTCCGGCAGCGCGACGCCGGTCGTGCTGTTCAGCTACCTCAACCCGATCCTCGCCTACGGAACGGACCGCTTCATCCGCGATGCCGTGGCGGCTGGCGCGGACGGGGTCCTCATCACGGACCTTCCCGAAGGGGCGGACGACGAGCTGGAGGGGCGCTTCGAGCGCTCCGACCTCGCGTTGATCCGGCTCATCGCGCCCACGACGCCGCCCGAGCGCGCACGCTGGATCGCCAGCCGGGCTCAGGGGTTCGTCTACTACATCTCGCGCACCGGCGTGACCGGCGCACGAGACACGTTGCCCCCCGGTCTCGCCGACGAGGTCGCTGCGCTGCGGGGCGCCGCGGCCGTGCCGGTGGCCGTGGGCTTCGGCATCTCGACGCCGGATCAGGCGGCGGCGGTCGCCCGGGTGGCGGACGGCGTGGTGGTGGGGAGTGCGCTGATCGATGCGCTCGACCGTGGCGGCGTCGAGGCCGCGGAGACGTTCCTCCGCGGACTGCGTGCCGCGATCGACGCCGCGGGCCAGGCGTAGTCAGCCCTCGTCTTCGTCGTCCGGCACGCGGAGACGCTCCTCGGCGGCCGGATCGGGCACGACGAACAGGGTCCGCACGCGCTCCGGCACGACGAGGCCCGGCGGTGCCTTGCGCGGCTTGCGCACGTAACGGCGCCGGGTCCAATCCACGGCCACCGTGCCGGACGTGCGCGCACGACTGTGCAGTGCCGCCAGCACGGCCGCTTCGGTGAGGTCGCGCGCGGGCGGGTTCGAGTTCGGGTCGGGCCAGCGCAGGATGACGTGGGCGCCCGAGGCCTCGCGGGCGTGCAGCCAGACGTCGTTGGGCGACGAGTGGTGGAACGTCAGCTCGTCGTTCGCGCGGTTGTTCCTCCCCACCCGTACTTCCAGGCCACCACTCGTCCGATACCGGCGGTACGGCGGCAGCCGTCTCGCCTCCCCGCCGCGCCGGCCGCCGCCCGGAGCCGCCGGCCCGAGGGCGGCCTCCACCTCCGCGGCGCTCGCCGCGCCGGCGAGCGCGCGTTGGAGTAGCGCCGCCAGCCGCTGCCGCTTCTGGTCCGCCGCCTCGATCCGGGCGGGGAGCTGGGCCGCCGCGCGCTCATGCTTCCGCGCCGCCGCGTACATGCGGTGAGCGTTCTCCACGGGCGTGAGGGCGGGGTCGAGCGCGATCCTCACGGTCCCGCCAGTGAAGTCGGGCAGCTCCACTTCCGTCATCCCCTTGACGGCCCGGCCCGGGTGCGCCAGCAACAGGTCTGCCTGACGCCGCAGCTCCGCCGCGCGCGGACCCGACCGCTCCCACTCCTCCCGCAGGCGCGCCGCACGCCGTTCCAGCTCGGCGACCCGGGCCTCGAGGCGCTCGAGCGCCGCCCGCGAGACGCCCACGGCAGCCGCGGGCGCCGCTTCCCTGCTCGCCGCGACGATCGCGTCGAGCAGGGAAGGGAAGCGCTCCGCCGGAACGCCGGGCAACGGCAGCGGGTAGGGCTGCGCGCCGCCATCGAGCCTGAGCACGTGCGGGTCCGCCGGAGGCAGGGACGCAACGGCCCGGTAGCGCTCGTAGGCGGCATCCAGCGCCTCCCCGTCCTCGGCCGAGGTCGCGGCCCCGAGGATGGCGCGCGCGTTGAGGGGGCTCGTGTACGCAACGCGGGCGAGCAACACGCGCTCGCGCTCCGCGGGCGACACGTCTCCGAGCAGGCCGCGCCACTCCTCACGCTCCAGCGGAACGCTCGCCCCGGCGCGTACGCTACGCTGTGGCTCGACGTACGTCGCGCCCGGGCGCAGGACCCGCCCGTACGCCTCGCGCGGCCGGAGCACGGCGAGAATGCGGCCGTCCGCGCCGAGCGCCACCGCGTTCCACTGATTGGTCATGAGTTCGACGACGACGCAGCAGAGCGATGCCGCGCGCCTGCCTGCACCCGCGGCGTCTCCCTCCGCAGTGGGTGGTGCGAGCTCGATGCGGAGCACACGCTCGTCGGGAGGCGCGGTCACGCGGGCGACGGTCGTGCCCCGGGCGGGCTCGATCACGTGGACGCCTGCGGCGTCCGCTGGGCGCTCCCCCTCCACCCACCGCACCGCACCGCCGGCAGGATCCAGGTCCCAGTAGAGCACGGCGCGACGGAAGACCAGCGCGGCGGCCCGGCTCTCGGCGTCCAGCCGAACGGCCCGCAACACGCGGCCGCGCAGCCGCTCGTCGAGCTCGGCCGCCAGGTAGCGGACCAGCAACGAATCGTAGCGGATGCCGTTTGACACGTCCCGATGATGACGCTAGCTTCCGCGCAACGTCAACTCGTTTCGCGGCGCGGTCCATCGCCCTTCGCACATCACGCAGCCGCGCCGCGCGGAAGGGCTGCGGCATGAGCGGTCGTGCGGGGGTGGAGCGTGTGCGCGCCGTGTCCGTCGGGGATTCGTTGGAGACGATCGTCCGGTGCGGCGGAATGACCGCCGCGCTCACCGCGTATCACGACCTCTTCGCCCGCTCGCTCCACGAGTCCGATGTGGACGCCGCGCGGGTGGACGAGTCGCCGGGCCAGGTCGTCCTCGGTTCCCCTCCACGCTGGCCGTCACTCTCTGCGACGCGACAACACTCTCCTGACGTGGACCATGGGAGGTTGGACCGGCATCGCACTGGCACTGCGCGGCCCTGCCGATGACCGGATGGCATCACGCCTGCCGACCAGCCTGCACCCGCTGGCCGGCAGGCCCGTGGCCTGGCACGTGCTCCGCGCGATCTCGGGCGCGCGGCCGCCGCCCTGCCGCATCCTGTATTGCACCGTGGACAGCCCGGAGCTGCCCGGCCTCACGGACATCCCCGCGGAGGTGGTCGCCGTCCCGCCCGGCGGCGACTGGTGGGCGGCCATCGCATCGCACCTCGGGGCCGGGGACGACGGCCCGTTCCTGGTCGTGGATGCGGCCGCCGTCGCGCTCCGGGACTCGTTGGACGCGCTGATCGGTGGGGCGCCGGGTCGAGCGCTGCGCTCGGCACAGGGCGAGCCGCTGGCCGTGTGGATCGCGGACCGGGCGATCCTGGAACGCTGCGCCGCCGGTGGACTGGAGGCGCTCGCGGATGCGTGCGAGACCGTGCCGCCCGCGGACCCTGACGAGGCGTTCCTGGTCCGGGACCGGGCCAGTCTCGCCCGCGCCGGCGCCGTGATCCAGCAGCGGTTGATCCGCCGCCTGATGGAGGGGGGCGTGACGTTCCTCAAACCGGAGACCGTCCTGGTGGATGTGGACGTGACGATCGGACCGGACACGGTGATCTATCCCGGAGTGGTGCTGGAGGGTGGCACCACGATCGGGTCGGAGACGGTCATCGGGCCGGGCTGTCGGATCATCGACAGTCAGGTGGGCAACGGCGTCGAGCTCAAGGGCTGGAACTACCTGTCCGGCGTGAAGATCCGCAACCGGGCGGTCCTGGAGCCGTATGTCCGGCGCGGCTTTGATTGAAGCCGCTGCGGCCGGTACGTTGCCGGCCTGGGCCGAGGCCGGGCCTTCGCGACGCGCGCACATGGCGCGCGTCGCCGCGTTGATGGACGCGTGGGCGGCCGGCCTCGGCCTGGACGCGCGCGAGCGGATGCGCTGGCGCGCGGCGGCGTGGCTCCATGACGTGCTGCGGGACGCTGACCCGGCGCGGCTGCGCGTGGCGCTCGGCGACGGCTACGCCGATTGGCCGGCCGGGCTGTTGCACGGGCCTGCGGCGGCGGCGCGGCTCGCGGCGGAAGGGGTTACGGACCGGCCGCTCCTCATCGCCATCGCCTGGCACACGTTGGGACATCCGGACCTGGACTTGCTCGGTCGCTGTCTCTACGTGGCGGACTTCATCGAGCCCGGGCGCACCTACGAGCCGGCCCTCCGGGCCGTGCTGCGTGCCCGCATGCCGGGCGCGGTGGCGGAGGTGGTGAGGGAAGCGGCGCGCCGGCGCATCGCCTGGCTCTTGGAGGCAGGTCGTCCGATCGCATCGGAGACCGCGGCGTTCTGGAACTCTGTTGCCACCGGTTGACCCGTGCGCTCTTCGCTCCGTTGGCTCCTGCTCTTCGCCACCTTCGCTGCGGTGGTGGCGCTGGTCGGGTCGTTTTTCGCCGGCCTGGGCGGTGGTGCGCCCAGCACCGCGATGGATCCGCCGACGCGGCCGGTGCGCATGCGCGTCGAGGTGCTGAACGGCACGACGCGGGCCGGCCTCGCGCGCAGCGCGACCGAGCGCCTGCGGGATGCCGGGTTCGACGTCGTCTACTTCGGCAACGGGCCGCGCACCGACTCGACCGTCGTGCTGGACCGAGTGGGCCGACCGGAGGTCGCCCGTGCCGTGGCCGAAGCGTTGGGCATCCGGCGCGTGCGGAGCGAGCCGGACCCGGGTCTCTACCTGGATGTGACGGTGATGCTCGGCGCCGACTGGCCGCCGCGTCCGGACAGCGTGTCCCTGGGCGCGGGCTGGTGGACCCGACTCAAGCAGTGGTGGCAGGAGCGCTGAAGCGGCCCGAGAGGGCGAGGAAGGGGCGCGGCGGCTTCAACGCGTGCTCCGCCCGGAGCTGGCCACAGGCGGCGGCAATGTCGCGGCCGCGCGGGCCGCGGACGGTGACGGGGACGCCACGCCGCTTCAGCACCTCGGCGAACGCGCGCTGACGTTCACGGGGCGAAGGCCGCCAGCCGGTCCCCGGAACGGGGTTGAACGGGATCAGGTTGACGTGCGCCGTGAACGGTGCGACGAGCGTCGCGAGCTCCTCGGCGAGGCGCAGGTCGTCGTTGACGCCGTCGATGAGCACGTACTCGAACGTGATGCGCCGTCCGCCCGCCGCCTCGAAGGTGCGGAGCGCGTCGAGCAGCACGGGAAGAGGGTACTTCTTCTCCACGGGCACCAGCTTCTGCCTGAGCTCGTGGTTCGGCGCGTGGAGCGAGACGGCGAGACGGAACTGTTCGGGCCGGGCCGCCAGCTCCAGGATGCCGGGGACGATGCCGACCGTGGACACCGTGATGCGTCGCGCTCCCACGCCGTACACCGTGTTGAGCAGCGTGAGCGCCGGCATGACGGCGTCGCGGTTGGCGAGCGGCTCGCCCATGCCCATGAACACCACGTTGCTGATCGGTCGGAGCCCGTTTTCCACCGCCCAGCGGCGCGCGCCGCGGAACTGACCCACGATCTCGCCGGTGGTGAGCTGGCGCCGGTAGCCGGACCAGCCCGTCGCGCAGAAGACGCACGCCATCGCGCAGCCCGCTTGCGACGAGATGCAGAGCGTCACTCGATCGCGGGACGGGATCAGGACGGACTCGACCAGCTCGCCGTCCTCCAGCCGCCAGAGGTGCTTGACGGTGCCGTCCGAGGAACGGGCCGTGTGGGCCAGCGTGGGCGCGCCGAGACGGAAGCGCTCGGCGAGCGCGGCGCGTTCGGCCGCCGGCAGGTCCGTCATTTCGTCGAACGTCGCCGCGTCACGGTCGTAGAGCCACGCAGTGGTCTGGGCGACGCGGTAACGCGGCTGACCGCGCGTCGCGAAATGTTCGGCCAGCCGGGCGGCCACCTCGGCCGCAGGCAGATCCAGCAGGGACGGTTCCGCCGTCTTCCCTCGATTCACTGCGCAACCCCTGTTCAGGACACCACGTGAGAACGGTGGTCGTACGCGCCGCCGGAGCCGTTGGCGACCCCCTCCCGCAGAACGCCGAGCGGGGAACGGCCCAGCCGGACGCTCGCCGCGAACACCCGCACCGCCGCGCCGAAGTCGGGATCCGGCTCGAAGTCCAGGCCCGCGGACAGCGCCGGCACAGCACCGCAGCGGCTCTCGGCTGAGGTGCGGTGCGCCACCGCCCCGGGCTCCGTCCGCACCGGCCATTCGAGGAGACGCTGGCCGCTCCGCGGGCTCGCCGTCGCCAGCAACAGCACCACGGCTGCCGCAGGCGCCCGCCTTGGCAGGGTCATCGTCCCCCGGCCATCAGTGCTTGATGCCCCATTCCTCCAACGTTAATTTACGACAATTCCGTGCGATTGAGGATCCCCCCACGGCACTCGACTCGAGGCGCCTTTGCTCCTGACGGACCTGCTTTCGATCGAACGGATCCGTATTCCGCTGGAATCGCGTTCGAAGGACGACCTGCTCAGGGAGCTCGTCGACCTCATCACGCGCGAGAACCGCGTAGATGACCCGGAGGACGTGCTCCGCGCCGTCATGGAACGCGAGGCCGTCCTTTCCACCGGGATCGGCAACGGCGTCGCGATCCCGCACGGCAAGTCGTCCGCGGTCCCGGACCTGCGCATGGCGGCCGGACTCACCCGGGAGCCCGTGGACTTCGACGCACTGGACGGCCAGCCGGTCCGGCTGTTCTTCATGCTCGTCGGTCCGGAAACCGCCGCAGGCCCGCACATCAAGGCGCTCAGCCGGATCTCGCGACTCGTCCGCCGGGAGGAGGTGCGCGAGCGGCTCATCTCTACGCGCGATGCCAACGAGTTCCTGCGCGCCCTGCGCGAGGCGGAAGGCGCCTGATCGGTCGGGTTCCGTGAGATACCCGATGACAGCTCCTCTCGGATTCCATGAGCCATAGCCTGCCCACCTCGTTGCGCAGCTCGCTGGCAGGCACGCTGCGCCGCACGGACGCGGGTGACCGCGTCCGCCTTGCCGGATGGGTCCATCGCCGCCGCGACCTCGGCGGCCTCATCTTCATCGAGCTGCGGGACCGCTCCGGCCGCATCCAACTCTCTTTCGGCCCCGACTGGACGCCCGCGGACGCGCTCGAGCGCGCCCGGCGCCTCGGCGCCGAGACCGTCATCGCGGTCGAGGGCGATGTGGTGCTCCGGCCGCCGGAGAACGTGAACCCCGATCTGCCCACGGGCGAGATCGAGGTGCACGTGCACTCGCTCGAGGTCCTGGCCGAGGCGGACACGCCGCCCATCCCGGTGGCCATCGGGCCGGGCGAGGAGTTGCCCGCGGAGGAGCTGCGGCTTCGTTACCGCTACCTCGACCTGCGCCGCGAGGAGTTCCAGCGCGCCCTCGAGTTGCGTCACCGGGCGCTCCAGCTCGTGCGCAACCACCTGACGGCCGAGGGCTTCTGGGAGATCGAGACGCCGATGCTCACGCGGCGCACCCCGGAGGGCGCCCGGGACTACCTCGTCCCGAGTCGGGTCCACCCCGGCGAGTTCTACGCGCTGCCGCAGTCGCCGCAGATCTACAAGCAGCTCCTCATGGTGGCCGGCTACGACCGGTACTTCCAGATCGCCCGCTGCCTCAGGGACGAGGACCTGCGTGCCGACCGGCAGCCGGAGTTCACCCAGATCGACGCCGAGATGTCCTTTGTCACGGAGGAGGACATCTTCCGCGTCGGCGACGGGCTCATCGCCGCCCTGTGGCGCGAGCTGGCGGGCGTCGAGCTCGCCACCCCGTTCCCCCGGATGACCTACCGGGAGGCGATGGAGCGCTACGGCACCGACAAGCCGGACCTCCGCTTCGGGATGGAGTTCCAGGACGTGACGGACCTGCTCCAGGCCGCGGATTTCCGCCTTTTCCAGCAAACCCGAGGCACCGGGGAGCGCATCCGGGGTATCCGTGCACCGGGTGGCGGCGCCCTCTCCCGCCGCGAGCTGGACGAGCTCGCCGAGATCGCCCGGGCCGCCGGCGCCGCCGGGGCGCTCTGGGTGCGCCGCACGGAGGACGGGCTGACCGGCACGTTCGCCCGCGGGCTGGACGAGGGCCTGACGCAGCGGTTCATTGAACGGACCGGCCTCCAGCCCGGCGACCTGTTCGTGGTGGTGATCGGACATTACCGCACCGCACCGCTGGTCGCCGAGAGCCACCTGGGCGCCACGGACGCGCCGCGACTGGCGGGCGCCGAGACGGCGCTGGATGCGCTGCGCCGCCACCTCGGCACGCGGCTCGGCTTGCGGGACCCCGGCGCGCACCGGTGGGTCTGGATCACCGAGTTCCCGCTCTTCGACTGGGACGTCGAGGCGGAACGGCTGGTCGCGGCCCACAACCCCTTCGCCATGCCGCACCCGGACGACGTGCCGCGGCTCCTGGAATACACGGCGGCCGGGCCGCTCGGCACGGAGGATGCCCGGAGGCTCTTCGCGGAGGGGCTCCGGTCGCGGTCTTACGATGCCGTCTACAACGGCATCGAGATGGCCAGCGGCTCGATCCGGATCCACGATCCCGAGCTCCAGCTCCGCGTCTTCGCCGCGCTCGGCATGTCCGAGGCGGAGGCGCGGGACAAGTTCGGGTTCATGCTGGAGGCGTTCCGCTACGGGGCCCCGCCGCACGGCGGTTTCGCCTTCGGGTTCGACCGCCTGGTCATGCTGCTCGCGGGCGCGAACAGCCTGCGGGACGTGATCGCATTTCCGAAGACCACGGCGGCGCGTGCCCTGTTCGAGGGCGCGCCCGCGCCCGTCCCGGCCGAGGAGCTCCGAGAGCTCCACATCGCGCCGCTGGGCGGGCAAAGGAGCTGATGAAGCAATTGGAGAACAAGACGGTTCAGCACAGGATCCCCGCGGAGGGCGCGGACCTCCTGCTCCTCGCAGGGGTGGGTGATGCGAACCTCCGGGAGATGGCCCGTCTCTGCGGTTGCCGGGTCGTCCTGCGGGGAGACCACCTGATCCTCTCGGGCGATGTGGAAGACGTCGAGCGGGCCGCGCCCGTCGCCCTCCGTCTGATCGAGCTCGCCCGGATCGGTTATCCCTTCGGCGTCGAGGAGGTGCGGCGCGCAGTGGCAGAGGTCGGGCTCAACGGGCGCAAGGATGTCGAGGTCGTGACCCGCCACGACGACTTCCGCATTGTCCTCCCCGGCGCCCGCAAGGTGATCACGCCCAAGTCCGAGGGGCAGCGGGCCTACATGGAGGCGATCGCGAAGAACGACATCGTGATCTCGATCGGACCGGCGGGCACCGGCAAGACCTACCTGGCCGTGGCGATGGCCGCGGACGCGCTGTTCAAGAACCGTGTCCGGCGGATCATCCTGGCGCGGCCGGCGGTCGAGGCGGGGGAGAACCTCGGGTTCCTGCCGGGAGACCTCCAGGAGAAGGTCGATCCCTACCTCCGGCCGCTGTACGACGCGCTCGAGGACATGATGCCGCCGGAGCGGGTGCGGCGGGCCATCGAGTCGCGCATGATCGAGATCGCCCCGCTGGCCTACATGCGCGGGCGCACGCTCTCTGACGCCTTCGTCATCCTGGACGAGGCGCAGAACGCCACGACGTCGCAGATGAAGATGTTCCTGACTCGGCTGGGGCTGAACTCCCGGACGGTCATCACCGGGGACAAGACGCAGATCGACCTGCCGCGCCGGGAGGACTCGGGCTTGCTCCAGATCGAGCGGATCCTCCAGGGGATCGAGGGGATCAGCTTCGTCTATCTGGACCGCGTGGATGTCGTACGCCACCGGCTGGTCAAGGAGATCATCCAGGCGTACGACGCGGCGGACGGGGTGCACGAGGAGCACTAGGACGTGACTCCACGGTTCGGCCTGCGTGACGCGCTGCGCGCGCTGGGGGACCCGGGGGCCGGCGGCTGGCCCGCGAGCGCCATTCACCACGGCGCTCGTGTGCTCCTCGCCCTGGCCCTCGCCCTCGCCGTCTCACTCCTCTTCCCGGTCTCTCCCGTTCGAGACTTCCCCGTCCTCGAAAAGGGGATGGTGGCGGAGAAGGACATCATCGCCGAGTTCGGCTTCCCGATCTTCAAGTCGGAGGCCGAGCTGCAGCGTGAGCGCGCGGAGGCCGCCGCGGGCGTCCCGCCCATCCTGGACTACGATGCCAGCGCGGTGGACACGGTCCGCCAGCGCGTGAACGCCTTCCTCGCGCAGATCGAAGCCGTGGCCGACTCGGCCGGCGCCCGCCGGCGGGAGGCGCTCGCCGAAGTCCTTGCCGCGCAGGGCTTCCCCGTCACCGACGCGTACCTCGACGTCCTCATGGACCCGCGGCAGCGGGCCCGTCTCGCCTCGGCGTTGCGGCTCGCGATCGACCAGGATCTCCCCGTGGGCGTGGTGCGGAGCGCCGATCTGGAGGGGAGTTCCGCGCCGCAGCTCCGGCTCCGCCGTGACGGCGTGGAGCGGGGGGTGTGGCGGGATTCGCTGCACACGGCGTCCTGGTTCTACGACCGGGCGGCGCGGCACCTGCGTGGGGAGCCCGCACCGCTGGTCGAGCTCCAGCGGCTCGTCCTGGTCCGCTTCTTCGAGCCGACGATCCGCCTGAACGAGCAAGCCACGGAGGCGGCCCGCGAGCGGATGCGGCAGGCCGTCCCGACCATCAAGGGCGAGGTCGTCAAGGGGGAGAAGATCGTGGGCGCGCACGAGCTCATCCGCGATGCGGAGCTCGAGAAGTTGCGTGCCTACCAGGAGCACCTGCTACGGATGGCCGAGCTGGATCCGACGGTGGGCCGCAGCGGCATCCGCTCCTTCGGCGCGTTCCTGCTCGACCTGCTGGTGCTCACGATCTTCGGGCTGCTCCTGTTCTTCTACCGGCCGCACGTCTACCGCGCATGGCGGGAGGTGCTCCTGATCGCGGGGCTGATCCTCGCTGCGGTCGGCGCCGCTGCCATCGTGGTGGAGGTGGATTGGCCGGTGGAGCTGGTCCCCATCGCGTTCCCGGTGCTCGTGGTCGCGGCGTTGTGGGACGGCCGGCTCGCGCTGAGTTTCGCCCTCATCGTGGCGATCCTGCTGAGCGCGCAAACGGAGTTCTTCGGCACGACGGCGCTGTATACCATGGTTCTGGGGGGCGCGGCGGCGGCGCTCAGCGTACGCGTCGTGCGCCGGCGGGCGCAGACGTGGATCTTCATCTCGGTGATCGCGGGCGCGTACATCGCGGCGGCGGTGACGCTCGGGATGATGCTCTCGCGCGAGCCGCACGAGGTGATGATGGCGGCCGTCCTCGGTGTGGCCAACGCCGTGGTCAGCGGCATCATGGCCATGGGGCTGCTGCCGCTGTTCGAGGCGTTCACGAGGATCACCACGGACATGACGCTGCTCGAGCTGACGGACCTGAACCGTCCGCTGCTCAGGCGGCTCGCGCTCGAGGCGCCGGGGACGTACGCGCATTCGATCAACGTGGCGAACCTGGCGGAGGCGGCCGCGCGCGCGATCGGCGCGAACGCGTTGCTCGTGCGCGTGGGCGTGTACTATCACGACGTCGGCAAGCTGATCAAGCCGCAGTACTTCATCGAGAACCAGCCGCCCGGCCGGAACCCGCACGACAAGCTGAAGCCGGCCATGTCTGCGGCCATCGTGCGGAACCACGTGGTGGAGGGGTTGAAGCTGGCGGCCGAGGCCAAGCTGCCGGAGTGCGTGCGGCGGTTCATCGCCGAGCACCACGGCACGCAGCCCATCAGCTTCTTCTACGACCGCGCGCGCGAGCTGGACCCCGAGGCAGAGCTGGACCCTGCGGCGTTCTCGTACCCTGGCCCGAAGCCGCAGTCCAAGGAGACGGCGATCGCCATGCTGGCGGATTCGGTGGAGTCCGCGGCGCGCGTGCTCCAGGACCCCACGCCCGAGCGGATCGAGGCGCTGGTGGAGCGCATCGTGAGCTCCAAGGTCGCGCAGGGTCAGCTCGATGAGGCGCCGCTCACGCTCAACGAGCTGAAGCGCATCAAGCAGCAACTGGCCTCGGTCCTTGCCGGGATGTACCACCAGAGGATCGACTACCCGTCCACGCGCGAGACCACGGCCGCCCCCGCGGAGCCCGAGCCGGTTGCGGTGCCGCCGGGCCCTGCCCCCCACCACGGCTGAGGCGCATGCCGCCGCGCGTCCGGGTCAGCGTCGCGGCCGCGTTGTCGCGCCAGGGTGGACCCTCCTCGCTTTCTCGACGCGGCCTCGAGCGTCTGCTCCGCCGTGCTGCGCTCGCCACGTTCGCGGCCGAAGGCGTCACGCGGGCGGAACTCTCGATCGCCCTGCTCTCCGACGCCGCCATCGCCGAGCTGAACCACCGCTACCTCGGGCACACGGGCCCGACCGATGTGATCTCGTTCCCACTCTACGAGGGGGATGAAGCGCCGGTCGGCGACGTGTACATTGGATACGAACAGGCGCTGCGGCAGGCGGCGGCGTTGGGCGTGCCGGAGGCGGAGGAGCTGGCGCGGCTCGCCATCCACGGCACGTTGCACGTGCTCGGCTACGACCACCCGGAGGGCCCCGGGCGCGTACGCAGCCGGATGTGGAAGAGGCAGGAACGGATCCTCCGTGAGGTGATGGGGCAGTGAACAAGGGTGGGACGGCAAAGGCGTTGCGGCGGCACCTGATCGCCGGCCTCGTGGTGATCGCGCCGGTCGGGATCACGGCCGCCGTGCTCTGGTGGATCTTCCAACGCCTGGACGGGCTGCTGGGCCGCTTCCTGTATCCCGTGCTGCCGTTCCCGATCCCCGGCCTCGGCCTGCTGCTCCTCCTGGCGGGCCTCGTCGCGGTCGGCTGGTTGGCGGAGCGCGCCGTCGGCGCCCGCGTGCTCGCGGGCTGGCACGCGCTCCTCGAGCGGGTGCCGCTCGCACGCAGGGTCTACGGTGCGTCCAGCCGCATCGTGCGGACCGTGCTGGGGGAAGAGAAGCGCTTCCTCCGCGACGTCGTCCTGGTCGAATACCCGTGCCCGGGGCGGTGGTCGCTCGGGTTCGTCACGGCACGGTCCCCGGAGGAGCTCGAGTCGCGGACGGGCGAGGAGATGATCACGGTGTTCGTCCCGACGACGCCCAACCCCACGACGGGCTTCCTCGTCATGGCGCCGCGACGCGCCCTCGTCCACGTCCGCATGACAACCGAGGAGGCGTTCACCTACATCCTCTCGGCCGGCGCCGTGAAGCCCGAGGAGGCGGCGCTCGCGGCGACGCGAGAGGTGGAGGAGGAGCGCGCGTGACGTCGCAGGAGCCCCGGACTGCGGAGGAGGCGCGCGAGCGCCTGGACCGGATTCGCGTCCTCATCGAGGAGGGCCGGGAGGACAACCTCCCGGATCTCCTCTCCGAGTTCCATCCGAGCGACCTGGCAGACCTGATCGAGGAGCTGGACGAGGCCGACCGGGTCCGTGTCCTCGAGATGCTGCCGGCGGACATCGCGTCGGAGACGCTCGCCGAGATGGAGCGGGAGGAGCGGCCGGAGGAGTTGCTCGCCTCCCTCGACCCGACGCGCATCGGCGAGCTGATCGCCGAGCTCTCCGACGACGACGCCGTCAACCTGATCCGGGACCTCGACCCCGAGGACCAGGCCCGCGTCCTCGCCGCGCTGCCGAACCTGGAGGCCGGCCTGCTGCGGCGACTCCTGCGCTACGACGAGGAGTCCGCGGGCGGCATCATGACCACGGAGCTGGTCGCCATCTCCGTCCACCTGACGGCCGGGGAGGCGATCGAGGAGGTCCGCCGCCAGGCGCGCGAAATCGGTAGCGAGTTCTACACGGTCTTCGTGGTGGACCTGCTGAGGCGGCTGGTCGGCACGGTGAGCCTGCAGGACCTGGTCCTCGCGGATCCGGACACCCCGCTGTCGGAGCTGGTCGAGCCGCCGCTGGCCACGGTGTCGCCGGACACCGACCAGGAGGAGGTCGGCCGGATCATCGCCCGCTACAACATGCCGTCCATTGCCGTTGTCGGGCCGGGGAACGTGCTGCTGGGCCGGATCACCTGGGATGACGTCATCGATGTCATCGAAGCGGAGCAGACCGAGGACATCTTGCGGCTCGGCGGCATCGTCTCCGAGGAGCAGCTCCGCGGTGGCGCGCTGGACGCGGTCCGCAGCCGCCTGCCCTGGCTGTTCGTGAACCTGTTCACGGCCTCCGCCGCCGCCGCGGTGGTGTACGCGTTCCAAGGGACGATCGAGCAGATCGTGATCCTGGCGGCCATCATGCCGATCATCGCGGGCATGGGCGGCAACGCGGGCACGCAGGCACTGGCGGTGACCGTGCGCCGCCTCGCGTTGACGGAGGAGAGCGCCGCCCGGCGCTGGGGCGTCGTCGCCAAGGAGTTGATGGTCGGCCTGGTCAACGGCGCAGCCCTCGGCGTCTTCGTGGGCCTGGTGAGCTATCTGTGGAGGGGCGACCCGATGCTCGGGCTCGTCGTGCTGCTCGCGATGTGGGGCAATATGATCCTGGCCTCCATCGCCGGCGCGTTCGTCCCCATCCTGCTCGAGCGCCTCGGCGCCGACCCCGCCGTGGCCTCCTCGATCTTCGTCACCACGTTCACCGACGTCGGCGGCTTCTTCCTCCTCCTGGGACTCGCCACCGCCGTGCTGCTATGAAGCGCTGGCGGAGGGCCCTCACCATCGTCGTCCGGCTGACGCCGTTCCTGATCGCCTTCCTGCGCGACCGCCGGCGGTGGATCCTCCTGGGCAGGCGGCGGCGGTTGCCGTACGAGCACCACGAGCGCCGCGCCCAGCGGCTCGCCGCCACCATCGCCTCCCTCGGGCCGACGTTCATCAAGCTCGCCCAGGTTTTCAGCGCCCGCGCGGACATCCTGCCCGAGCCCTACCTCTCGGCGATCAGCCGGCTCCAGGACCGCGTGCCGCCACACCCCACCGAGGAGATCGAGGCGGTGATCGCCGCCGAGCTGGGCCAGCCACTGGAGGCGGTGTTCGCCGAGTTCGACCGCGTGCCCGTCGCCGCCGCGAGTCTGGGCCAGGTCCACCGCGCCCGGCTGCGCCCACAGCTCGACGAGCCAGGGCCAGAGGTGGCGGTCAAGGTGCTCCGCCCGGGCGTCGAGGAGCTGGTCGCGGTGGATCTCGAGATCTCGTTCCGCGTTCTCTTCGTCCTGAACATCCTGTTCCCGAACCACCACGTCCGCGCCCTGACCAACGTGGTGCGCGAGTTCAGCGTCAAGGTGCGCGAGGAGATGGACTTCCGCGAGGAAGCGGCGCACATGGCGCAATTCCACCAGAACTTCGCGCGCGATGCCCGGGTGCGCGCCCCCCGCGTCTACACCGAGCTCGCACGCCGGCGCGTGCTCGTGATGGAGTGGGTGCAGGGGGACAAGCTGGACCGGCTCGCGGGCCGCTTCGCTTCCGGCGAGCTGGACTTCGAGCGGCTCATGGAGACGCTCACCGAGATCTACCTCCGCATGCTCCTGGTGGACGGCTTCCTCCATGCAGACCCCCACCCCGGCAACATCCTGGTCACCGACGCGGGCACGCTGATCTTCCTGGACTGGGGTATGGTCGTCCAGCTCAGCCGCTCGACCCGCGAGGCCATCCTTCGCCTCGCCCTCGCCGCCGGCCGCGAGGACCTGGACGGCATGATCAACGGCATGTACGAGCTGGGGATGATCGACCCCTCGATCTCCCGCGCGGAGATCCGTGACGCCGCCGCCGAGGTGCTCGAGATCCTCCAGCGCGTGCGCGAGCTCGGGACGCGGCGCGTGCAGGAGATGGTCCAGGAGATCATGGACACGTTCTACACCTGGCCGCTGATCCTGCCGCGAGAGCTGGTCTACTTCTTCCGCGCCGCCGCCCTGCTCGAGGGCATCGGCTTCCACTACGACCCGCGCTTCAACGGCATCGAACTGGCGCGCCGCGTCATCCGCCGGATGCGGGGCGACCTGCTCCGCGCCACGGCGCGCGAGCCGGTCGAAGTCGCGCGGGGGCTCGTAGACGAGGCACGGACGGCGCTGCATGGCGTGCGTGAGGTGCTGCGCCGGGCCGAACGCGAGGAGTTCCGCGTCCGCCTGCACCCGCGCGACGTGATGCACGGAGAGCGGTTCATCCTGCTCCAGGTCCGGCGGCTGCTGCTCAGCGTGTTCGCGGTCGGGACGGCGCTCATCAGCTCGATCATCTTCGTGGCGCTCGAGAACGTGTGGCTGCTGGCCGCCGGCTTGCTGATCGCGCTGATCATGTTCGTGGTGGCGTTCTTCATTCCCACGCACCTGCTGGAGAATCCGCTGCGTCACGCGCGCCGCGTGCGGCCGCCGGGGGAGTGGCCGGCCATGCGCTAGGCAGAGCGAGGGCCGCGGCGGGCGACGCAGGATCCGGATGCATCGGCTGCCAACGACGGACGGGGGCGTTTGACAGCGTTCGCGGCAGCCGGCCATCTTTCGTTCATGGCTGAGGGTTCCGGCACGCAGCCGGCCGGCCTCGGCGTGGCCGAGGCGCGGCTGCTCGAGGACTTCCTGGCGGGGAAACGGCCCGCGCTGGCGCGCGCGATCTCGATCGTCGAGAACGGGCGGCCGGGAGCCCAGGCGCTGCTGCAGGCGCTGCACGGGCGGCTCGGTCGTGCCCGCCGCATCGGGATCACTGGGCCGCCCGGGGCAGGGAAATCCACGCTGGTGGCGGCGCTGACCACGGCACTGCGGGCCCGCGGCGACACGGTCGCCGTCGTGGCGGTGGATCCGAGCTCGCCGTTCACGGGCGGGGCCCTGCTGGGCGACCGGATCCGGATGGGCGAGGCCTCGCTGGATCCGGGGGTGTTCATCCGCTCCATGGCGTCCCGCGGCTCGCTGGGCGGGCTCGCCCTGACGACCAAGGAAGTGGCGGACGTGCTGGACGCGTTCGGCTTCGACCATGTGCTGATCGAGACGGTCGGGGTCGGACAGTCGGAGCTGGACATCGCCGCTGCTGCGGACACGACCGTCGTCGTGCTCGTCCCCGAGTCCGGCGATTCGATCCAGGCGATGAAAGCCGGGCTCATGGAGATCGCGGACGTGTTCGTGATCAACAAGGCCGACCGGCCGGGCGCCGAGCGGCTCGCGCGCGAGGTGGAGCTGATGCTCCATCTGCGCGCCGGGCGGGGGATGCACAGGCTTCCGGCGCACCACGGCGTGGACCTGAGCCGCATCCGGCGCCGGCAGGAGGCAGCCGAGCCGGCGGAGGGCGAGGGCGCCGCGGCGACAGGAGAGGCGGGCGGGGCGGGCGGCGGCCGGTCGGAGGGCTGGGCGATCCCGGTCCTCCAGACCGTGGCGTCGACCGGCCAGGGTGTGGACGCACTCGTCGAGGCGCTGGACCACCACCACGCCTGGCTCCAGGCCTCCGGCGAGCTGGGCCGCAGGCGCCGCCGGCGCCTGGCGGAGCGCGTCCGCGAAGCGGTGGATCGCGGCTTGCGCCAGCGGGCCTGGACAGAGGCGGGCGGCGAAGCGATCCTCGAACAGTCGCTGCCCGCGCTCGAAGCGGGCACGATCACGCCTTACGAAGTGGCGGAGCGAATCGTCCGCGCGGCAGTGGGGTAGGGAGGGCTGGGGCGCGGTCCTCTTCCGCCACGGAACGGTGAGCCATGGGTCTGATGGACAGCGAGATCTCTGCCACGGAACTCGCCGAACGCGTGCGCGAGCAGGAGCGCGAGCTGGCCGAGCTGCGGGCGCGGCTGGCCGAGTGGGAGGCGGCGTACGGCCGCGTCCCCAAGCGCGACGTCAGCTTCACCACCGTCTCCGGCGCCCCCGTCAAGCCGCTCTACACCCCGCTCGACATCGCCGACGACAACTACCTGGACAAGCTCGGCTTCCCGGGCGAGTTCCCGTTCACCCGCGGGCCGTACACCACGATGTACCGCACGCGGCTGTGGACGATGCGCCAGTTCGCCGGCTTCGGCACGGCCGAGGAGACCAACCGCCGGTACAAGTACCTGCTGGAGCACGGCCAGACCGGCTTGAGCGTGGCGTTCGACTTCCCCACGCTCATGGGGTACGACTCGGACCACCCCCGCTCGCTGGGCGAGGTCGGCAAGTGCGGCGTCGCGGTCTCCAGCCTCGCCGACATGGAGACCCTGTTCGACGGCATCCCCCTCGATCAGGTCTCGGTCTCCATGACCATCAACGGCCCGGCCATCATCCTCTTCTGCTTCTACGTCGTGGCGGCAGAGAAACAGGGCGTGCGGCCGGAAGCACTGCGCGGCACCGTGCAGAACGACATCCTCAAGGAATACATGGCCCAGCACGCCTGGATCTATCCGCCGGAGCCGGCGCTCAAGCTGATCATCGACATGTTCGAGTGGGCGTCGAAGAACGCGCCCAAGTACAACCCCATCTCCATCAGCGGCTACCACATCCGGGAGGCGGGAGCTACCGCGGCGCAGGAGCTGGCGTACACCCTGCGCAACGGCTTCGAGTATGTCGAGCGGGCGATGGCCCGCGGCCTCGACGTGGATGACTTCGCGCCCCGGCTGTCGTTCTTCTTCGACGTCCACAACGACTTCTTCGAGGAGATCGCCAAGTTCCGCGCCGCCCGCCGCATCTGGGCGAAGCGCATGCGGGACGTCTACGGGGCGAAGCGCGAAGAGTCGTGGCGGCTGCGCACGCACGCGCAGACGGCCGGCGTCACCCTGGTCGCCCAGCAGCCCGAGAACAACATCGTGCGCGTCGCCTATCAAGCGCTGGCCGCCGTGCTCGGCGGCACCCAGTCGCTGCACACCAACTCCATGGACGAGACGCTGGCGCTGCCGACCGAGAAGGCCGTCCGGATCGCCCTGCGCACCCAGCAGATCCTGGCCTACGAGACGGGGGTGACGAACACGATCGACCCCCTGGCCGGCTCGTACTATGTGGAGGCGCTCACCGACCGCCTCGAGCGTGAGGCCGAGGAGATCTTCGCCGAGATCGACCGGATCGGCGGCGTCGTCCGCGGCATCGAGCTGGGCTACTTCCAGCGCGAGATCGCCAAGAGTGCGGAACGCCAGCAGCGGGAGATCGAGTCCGGCCAGCGCATCGTCGTGGGTGTCAACGCCTTCACCCAGGGCAACGAAGACTCGAAGATCGAGATCCTCAAGATCGGCGATGAGGCGGAGCGGCGGCAGCGGGAGCGGCTGGCGGAGCTGCGCCGGCGGCGGGACAACGGGCGTGTCCAGTCCACGCTGGCGGAATTGCGTGAGGCGGCGCGGAAAGATGAGAACGTCGTCGAGCCCATGCTCGAGTGTGTGCGTGCCTACTGCACGCTCTACGAGATCCGCCACGCGCTGGAAGAGATCTACGGTGCCTACCGCGAGCCGGTGTTCTTCTAGCCGCGTGTCACGCCGATCCACGCAGCGCCGCCGGGGCCGGCGGTAGATGGAAGCCGACGCACTGACCCTCGAAGGGATCCTCTGGCGGCTGGCGCTGGCGCTGCTGCTCGTCCTGGCCAACGCGTTCTTCGTCGCGGCGGAGTTCGCGCTGGTCGGCGCGCGGCGTACGCGCATCGATGCGCTGGCCGAGCAGGGGAGCCGGCGCGCCAGAATGGCGCGCACGGCCATCCAGAACCTCGACCACTACATCTCCGGCACCCAACTCGGCATCACGCTCGCCTCCCTGGGGCTGGGTTGGGTGGGTGAGACCACGATCGCGGAGATCATCCGCCAGGCGTTCGACGGCCTGGCGCCGCCGTGGAACGTCGTCGCGACACACGGCGTGGCCGGCACCGCCGCGTTCGTCCTCATCACGTTCATGCACATCGTGCTGGGTGAGCTGGCGCCCAAGTCGCTGGCCCTGCTGTTCCCGGAGAAGCTGAGCATGTGGACGGCGGGCCCGCTGATCGGTTTCTCGCGCCTGCTCGGCCCGTTCATCGCGCTGCTCAACGGCTCGGCCAACCTGCTTCTGCGGGCCCTCGGGCTGCGGGCGCCCACCGAGGTCGAGCGGGTGCACCGGCCGGAGGAGATCGAGCTGTTGCTGACGCAGAGCTACGAGCACGGGTTGCTGAGCGAGGAGCCGGTGGAGATGATCCGTGGCGTGTTCGACCTCTCCGAGACCACGGCGGCGGAGGTCATGACGCCGCGGACCGAGGTCGTCGCCGTGCCGGTGGATGCGACGCTGGAGGATGTGGCCGATGTCATCATCGAGGCCGGCCACTCCCGGATCCCGGTCTACCGTGATTCGCTGGACCAGGTGCTGGGCGTCGTCCTCGCGCGGGAGGTGTGGCGGGCGCTGCGCCGCGGCTCGCCCACCTCGCTGGAGGACCTGATCCGGCCGGTCCCGTTCGTGCCCGACTCCAAACCGATCGAGGACCTGCTGCGGGAGATGCAGGCGGAGCGCACCCACATCGCCGTGGTCGTGGATGAGTGGGGCGGCACCGCCGGTATCGTGACCATCGAGGACGTGATCGAGGAGATCGTCGGTGAGATCCGGGACGAGCACGAGGAGGAGCCGCCGCCGATCGAGGAAAAGGACGGGGAGGTGTTGGTGAGTGGCGGGTTCTCGATCGCGGAGTTGAACGAGCTGTACGACCTGTCGCTCCCGGAGCAAGACTACACGACCGTGGCGGGCTACGTGCTGGGTCAGCTCGGGCGCATCCCGCGGGCCGGCGACGAGGTCTCGTTCGCGGGCGGCCGGCTGCGGGTGCTCTCCATGGACGGCCGCAGGATCGAGCGGCTCGGCCTGGTACTCGATGGCGGCCTCCCCGAACGCGCCGAAGAGGGCGCCGCCGAGCGATGAGGGACGAGGCGATGCCCTGGTGGCGGCACTACTTCGATGAGACCTTCTTCCGCCTCCACGAGCCGCTGTTCCCGGAGGAGGAGAGCCGGCGCGAGGTGGGCGCGATGCTGGACCTCATGGGCCTGCCCGCCGGCTCGCGTATCCTGGATGCGCCGTGCGGCTGGGGGCGGCACACCGTGCTGTTCGGTGAGGCCGGCGTCCAGCCGTTCGGAGCGGATCTCTCGTTCCCGTTGCTCTCCCGGGCGGCGGGGGCGTTGTCCTCCGCCGGATCGCCGGTCCGGCTCGCCGCCGCCGACCTGCGCGCGCTGCCGTTCCGCGACGGGGTGTTCGACGGCGTCGTCAACGTCTTCACCAGCCTCGGCCTGTTCGTGGATGACGCCGAGGACCTCCGTGCCCTCCGGGAGGCGCGCCGCGTGCTCCGCCCCGGTGGCCGGTTCTTGCTCGAAACCATGCACCGGGACGACGTCGTGGCCGCATACGCTCACCGCGACCGCTGGACGTTGCCCGACGGGACCGAGGTGCGTGTGCGTCGGCGCTTCGATCCCGTGACCGGCGTCAGCTACGAGCGGCTGTGGTGGCGGAGAGGGGAAGAGCGGGGCGAGAAGCGGCATGCCCTGCGCCTGCGGACGGCCACGGAAGTGGATGGGCTTCTCCGTGCCGCCGGCTTCACCGGCATGCGCTATTACGGTGATTGGTCCGGCGAGCCGTTCACCCACGAATCCCCGACGCTGATCGTCGTGGCGGAGCGGAGGGACTGAGCGGCCCGGGACCGACTTGCCCGCAACCTCGCGAGTCCCTTAAACTTCCAGCGTCCCAAGCGCGTGGCGAGGCCGTTCGCCACGCGCAGTCCCGGACGGGAACCCATGAGCGAACGAAAGATCCGCGTGCTGGTGGCGAAGCCGGGCCTCGACGGCCACGACCGCGGAGCGAAGGTGATCGCCAGCGCGTTCCGCGATGCCGGCTTCGAGGTGATCTACACCGGGCTGCACCAGACGCCCGAAATGATCGTGAACGCCGCCGTGCAGGAGGATGTGGACGTCGTCGCCCTGTCCATCCTCTCCGGCGCGCACATGACATTGTTCCCCCGTGTGCTCGAGCTCCTGCGCGAGCAGGGCATGGACCATGTGCTCGTGACCGGCGGCGGCATCATCCCCGAGGAGGACATGGAGGCGCTCCAGCGCATGGGGGTCGGCCGTCTCTTCGGGCCCGGCACGCCCACATCCGAGCCGATCGAGTACATCCGGAACTGGTTCGCCGAGCATGGCCGCGACCGGGAAGGCTGATGCGGCGCCGGCGGGATCACGGCGACTCAAGCGCCTGACGCGAGAGGTGCTCGAGCTGGAGGCGCGCCTCCAGCTCGGCGGCGGGCCGGAGAAGATCGAGCGGCAGCACGCCCAGAACAAGCTGACCGCCCGCGAGCGCATCGGCCACCTGCTGGACCCGGACACGCGCTTCCTTGAGATCGGCCTGCTCGTCGCGTACGACCAGTACGATGGCCAGGCGCCCGCGGCCGGCGTGGTGACCGGTGTGGGCGTTGTGCACGGCCGCCCCGTGGTGGTCGTGGCCAACGACGCGACGGTGAAGGCCGGGTCCTGGTGGCCGGAGACGATCCGCAAGATCCTCCGCGCCCAGGAGATCGCGATGCGCTGCCGCGTGCCGATCGTCTACCTGGTGGACAGCGCGGGCGTGAACCTCCCTTACCAGGGCGGCGTCTTCCCCGGCCAGTACGGCGCCGCCCGAATCTTCTTCTACAACTCGATCATGCGGCGGTACCTCAGGGTGCCGCAGATCGCGGCGGTGATGGGGCCGTGCATTGCCGGCGGCGCGTACCTGCCCGCCCTTTCGGACGTGATCCTCATGGTCGAGGGCACGAGCTTCATGGGGCTGGGCGGGCCGAACCTCGTCAAGGGCGCCACCGGCCAGACCGTGGATGCGGAGACGCTGGGCGGCGCCTGGACGCACACGGCGTTGAGCGGCGTCGCCCATTACCGGGTGCCGGACGACCGCGCGTGCATCGCCCGCATCCGTCAGATCATCGCCGAGCTCCCGTACGTCCCCCCGGCCGGCGGGGAAGCCGAGCCCCGGCCGCCCGCGCGCCAGCCCGCCGAGGCCTACGGCATCCTGCCCGACGACCACCGTCAGCCCTACGACATGCGGGCGCTGCTGGCGTGCCTGCTCGACGCCGGCACGCTGGACGAGTTCCAGGCCGATCTCGCGCCCGAGATGATCTGCGGCACCGCTCGGCTGGACGGGCTCGCGGTAGGGGTGATCGCCAACGCCCGCGGGTTGGTCCGGCCACCCGGCGGCGGGCCGCCCCGCTTCGGCGGCATCATCTACACGCAGAGCGCGGAGAAGGTGGCCTATTTCATCGAGACCATGAACCGCTTCGGCACACCGCTGCTGTTCGTCCAGGACGTGAGCGGCTTCATGGTCGGGCCCGAGGCGGAGCAGTCGGGCATCATCCGGGCGGGGGCGCGCTTCGTCGAGGCGATGGCGACGGCGACCGTCCCCAAGGTCGTGCTCACGATCAACCACGCGTCCGGTGCGGGCTACTACGCCATGGCCGGGCAGGGGTTCGACCCGGACTTCATCTTCACGTGGCCGACCGGCCGGATGGGCGTCATGGAGGGCGAGAGCGCGGTCTACGCCCTCTTCGGCCCGCAGCTCGAGGAACTGAAGCAGCAGGGCAAGGAGCCGGATGAAGAGCTCCGAGCCCGCATCGACGCCGTCCGCGCCGATTACGAGCACCAGCTCGACGCGCGCTTCGCCGCGGCCCGGGGCTACGTGGACGCCATCATCTTCCCGGAAGAAACGCGCGAGGTGCTCGCCTTCGCGCTCCGCACGGCGCTCCACAACCCGGGACCGCACATCGGGCCGTTCGGCGCGCTGGAGGGCGTTCCCGGCGCGCTGCCGTCCTGGCGCGCCGGCACGGGGGAACCGCAGCCATGAGAGGCCAGCTCCGCCCCATCCGCATCGCCTCCGGCCAGGGCTTCTGGGGGGATCGCCTGGACGCGCCGGTGGACCAGGTGCGTCGCGGCCCCATTGACTTCCTGATGTTGGACTACCTGGCGGAAGTCACGATGTCCATCCTCCAGAAGCAGCGCGCGCGGGATCCTTCCCAGGGGTACGCGCGCGACTTCGTCCCCCTCATGGCCGAGATCCTGCCGGACTGCGTCCAGAAGGGCATCCGCGTCGTCACCAACGCCGGGGGCGTGAACCTCCCCGCTTGCCGGGACGCGGTGCTCGAGGAGGCGAGGAAGGCGGGGCTCTCCGGGAAGGTGAAGGTCGGCGTCGTCGTCGGGGACGACATCCTCGACCGCCTGCCGGAGCTGATCGAACGCGGCCACACCCTGCGCCACATGGAGACGGGCGAGCCGCTCGAGACGGTCCTGGACCGGGTGCAGAGCGCCAACGCGTACATCGGCGCGCGGCCCATCGTCGAGGCGCTGGAGCGCGGAGCCACCGTCGTCGTCACCGGCCGCTCGACGGACACCGCGCTCACCTACGCGCCCATGATGTACGCCTTCGGCTGGGCGCCGGACGCCTACGACTGCCTCGCCGCCGGCGTCGTCGCGGGCCACATCAACGAGTGCGGCGCGCAGGCCTCCGGCGGCAACTGCCTCGCCGATTGGGAGACGATCCCCGACCTCGCCGATGTCGGCTACCCCATCATCGAGGCGTACCCGGACGGTCGCTTCATCGTCACCAAGCACGAGGGGACGGGCGGGCGCGTGAACCGCGCCACCGTGACCGAGCAGCTCCTCTACGAGTTGGGCGACCCGCGCGAGTACATCACCCCCGATGTCATTGCGGACTTCACGACCATCCGGCTCGAGGAGCTGGGCAACGACCGCGTGCGTGTCAGCGGCGTCAAGGGCCGCCCGCCCACGGACAAGCTCAAGGTCTCGATCTCGTACCACGCGGGCTACAAGGCCGTCGGCACCCTCGTCTACGGCTGGCCCGACCCGGTGAAGAAGGCCGTGGCAGCGGATCGAATCCTGCGGGAACGGCTGGATCGGCTCGGGCTCCGCTTCGACGAGGTGCGGACGGAGTTCGTCGGCTGGAACGCCACACACGGCCCGCTCGCGGGCCCTCCGCCGCCCGACCTGCCCGAGGTCGAGCTGCGGGTCGCCGTCCGCGGCCGGGACCGTGCCGCGATCGAGCGATTCACCCGCGAGATCGCGCCGCTCATCCTGTCGGGGCCACCCACCGTCACCGGCTTCGCCGGCGGCCGGCCCAAGGTGCAGGAGATCGTGGCGTTCTGGCCCGCCCTCATTGACCGCAGGGAGATCGAGCCGTCCCTGCGGGTGGAGGTGACGACAGCGTGAACGGCGGAACGAGGCTCACCGCTGGGCTCGTCGTTGCGATCCTCGCGCTGCTGGCGTTCATCGGGCTGGTCTTCAGCGGGCACGTGCTGCTGGCCTTCGCCGCTCTCGTGGTCGCCCTGGCCCTGGGCGTCTCGGAGCTGCGCCAGCGGCAGCGCCCGCCCGAACCAGGAGAGTAGCGATGTCGGCTCCGCCACGCGACGGAGCGCGCCGCACCGTGCCGTTGCTCCGACTCGCGCACGCCCGCTCGGGAGACAAAGGCGACACGGTGAACATCGGGCTGATCGCGCGCCGACCCGAGTACTATCCGCTGCTGGTCGAGCGGGTCACGGCGGAACGCGTCAAGCAGCACTTCGGCCCGATGGTGAAAGGTGGGGTCGAGAGGTTCGAACTGCCCAACCTCTACGCCCTGAACTTCCTGTTGCACGGAGCGCTGGACGGCGGCGGCACGGTCTCGCTCATGACCGATGCACAGGGCAAGACGTTCTCGACTGCGCTGCTGCGCATGGAGATCGAGGTGCCCGACGAAGTGATCCGTTCCCTCGAGACCACGCGAGCCGCGACATGAAAGACGGGCGCGTGTTGTACGATGTCGCCGACGGCGTCGCCGCCCTCACGCTGAACCGGCCGGAGAAGCGGAACGCGCTGGACGCCGCCACGGTCGCCGCGCTGCGTGAGGCGTTCGCGCGCGCCGGCGCGGATCCAGACGCGCGCGTGGTGTTGCTGCGCGGCGCGGGCAACGACTTCTGCGCGGGCGCCGACCTCGCGCACATGGAGCGCCTCGCCGAGACCGGCGATCCGCTGGAGAACCTCGCGGACGCGAGCGCCCTCGGCGATCTGTTCATCGAAATGCGGCGGCTGGAGAAGCCGATCGTCGCGGCGGTTCACGGCCACGCCTTCGCCGGGGGCGCCGGCCTCGCCACCGCGTGCGACCTCGTGGTCGCGAGCGAGAGCGCGATCTTCGGCTACCCTGAGGTCCATCTCGGCTTCGTGCCCGCCATGGTCATGACACTGCTGCGGCGGGTGACGACGGAGCGGCAGGCGTTCGAACTGGTGGCACGCGGGGACCGGATCGATGCAGCCGAGGCACGGCGGCTCGGGCTCGTCAACCGCATCTTCGCCGATGCCACGTTCGAGCAGGACGCGCTCGAATACGCACGCGAGCTCGCCGCCCGACCGCCCTCCGCGTTGCGCCTCATCAAGCGGCTGCTCTACGGCATTGACGGCGCCTCCTTCGAGGAGGGGATCCGCCGTGGCGCCGAAGTCAACGTGCTCGCCCGCAGCACCGATGAGGCGCGGGCCGGTGTGCGGCGCTTCCTCGAACGTCGGAGCGACCGGTGATGGGGATCTTCCGCCCCGACCGCACACGCCGGGAGCCGGACCGTCTCCTGAAGCTGAAGATGATCATCTTCGCGATCGGCGCCGCGGTCGCGCTCGCCGGCATCGCTTACGACCGGCGCCCGCTCCTCCTGCTCGCCAGCGCCATCCTCGCCGTCGGCGTCCTGCTCCGCTTCGTCTCACCCGACGCGGAATGACGCCGGCGCCCGGCGCGGCCGCCGAACGCCACGGCGCAGCCGGCTGCCCCCGCGACCGGCCCTCCAGCCGTCGTTCGCGTCCCGCCGACGGCCGTGCCCTCCTGCGACCCTGCGGGACGCTGCCCCCGGTCGGCGGAGGCAAGCACGGCGCTTGCAACAGGTTACAGATGACGGCGCGGCGGCGGGACTGGCCCGCGCCGCCGCCGTCACCAGTGGAGGGCGAGCATGGGACCCTTGGAGCGTGGCGCCGGGCGAGGGCCGGAGGGGGCGGTATGAGGATCGGCGGGGCACGGTACCGGCGCGACCCGCACGTGCGCCGGCGACTCGCGCTCGCGCTCGCCACCGCCGAGGACCGGCTGCTCCGCGCCCACGGCGAGGCCGCTGCGGCGATGGTGCGCGACGTGGCGCACGAACTCCCCTTCGAGACCACGCTCGCCATCTACGCCCGCCTGCTCGGCGTGCCGCCGGCCGACACCCGGGCCGTGGCGGTCCGTGCGCTCGCCACCCTCGGCGAGACCCATTCGGCGGACACGCTCGTCGCACCCGGACCCGTGCAGGACACCTCGGTGTTCTCCCGCCTGCTCCGGAGACTGCGCGGCCGTCGCAACGGCGACGTGCGCGCGCGGATCGAGGCGGCCGCGCTCCGCGCGCAGCGCGCACTGCGTGAAGTCTACCTCGCGGGCGCAGGAGACGTGATCGCCGCCTTGCGGGGCGCCGCCAGCCCGGTGGAGGCGGTCCAGGTCTACATCGACGCGCTGGCCATCCCGCCCGGCTGGGCCGAAATCATCTTCCACGACGCCCTGGCGGGGTCGGATACGGCGGCGTGAGCGCCGCGCGGCGCGGGTGCGCGTTGCCCCGTCCAGGCCCGCTGGATTAGCTTTCGCCCGCGGTTCACCCCGACACGGACCCCCGCGTCGTCACGGAGGCCGCGATCGAGATCGCCTGGGGCCTCGCCCTCTGGGCCGGATTCGCCGCGACCCTCGCCGTCGCCTGGCTCGCCGCCATCGCCCGGTGGATCGGCCTGACCCGCTTGGAGCCCGCACGCCTGCTGGGCTGCCTCCTCCTGCGGAGCCCCGGCGACGCCGTCGCCCGAGGGGTCGGCGCCGCCGTGGGCGTCCTCATCGGCACCTTCGTCCTTCCGGCCCTCTACGCCGTCGCGTTCGAGGCGCTGCGCCGCGCCGACGCCCTCACCGGCTTGCTGCTGGCCATCCCGCACGCCGTCCTCGCGGGGATCGGACTCGCCGCGGCCGGACGATCCCACCGCTGCGCCCGCGCGATCTCGCCGTGGCCGCCCGGCCTCTTCGGCTGGCGCTTCGGCCCGTTCACCCCACCCGCGCTCGTGGTGGCCCTCCTCTTCTACGGCGCGCTCCTCGGCTTCGTCTACGTCGTCCCGCCCCGCTGAGCGCGGCCAGCCGCCCTTGACGCGCCGTCAGGCGGCCGGCCATCCTCGTCCCCATGAACAAACGACAGCGTCACGCTCTCATCCTCGAGCTCGTCGAGAGAGAGCGGATCCACAGTCAGGAGGAACTCCGGGAGCTGCTCGCGGAGCACGGCGTGGACGTCGCCCAGGCCACCCTTTCCCGCGACATCCGCGAGCTGCGTCTCGTCAAGGTCCCGGATCCGGAGGGGCGCCCGTACTACACCACGACGCCCGAGACCTGGCAGAAGAGCCCCGCGCTGGAGCGGCTCCTGCCCACGCTCTTCGTGGGCGCCGAAGGCGTGGGCAACCTCCTGCTGGTCAAGACCCTCGCCGGCGGCGCCCAGCCCATTGCCGAGGCCATCGATTGGGAGGAGTGGCCCGAGGTCCTCGGCACCGTCGCCGGCGATGACACCATCCTCGTGATCCTGCGCAGGGCCCGGGACCTGAAAGCCGTCCAGCAGAGACTGGAGGAGTTGGCCGGCTTCGGGGCCGAATGAACATTCGCGCGCCCCGCGCCCACCCGCCTCCCTGCGATCCGTCCGGGCCTCGCGTCGCCGCCCGCGCCGGCCGGCGCCCGGCTACCGGCGGCGCGGCCCCTCCGGTCCCGGCCGCCGGTCCCTTGACACCCCCGCCGGGCTGTTGTATTACTATTCGCGACCGATGAATAAATACGCTCGCGCCGGGATCCTCGGCGCTTCGGGATACACGGGCCGGGAGCTCGGCCGACTGTTGCAGCGCCATCCTCGTTACGAGCTGTGCTTCGCCACGTCGGAGACGGAGGCGGGGCAGCCCGTGCCGGGGACGGCGCTCCGTTATGTGCGAGCGGAGGAGGCGCCGCTGGGGGAGGTGGATGTGGTGTTCTCGTGCCTGCCGCACGGTGAGTCGGGTGCGTGGGCACTGAGGGCGCTGGAGGCGGGTGCGGCGGTGGTGGATCTGTCCGCGGACCTGCGGGGCGGGGAGGCCGGTGCGGTGTACGGCCTGCCGGAGCTCTGGCGGGAGGCGGTGCGGGGCGCGCGGCTGGTGGCGAACCCGGGGTGCTACCCGACGGGGGTGCTGCTGGCGCTGGCGCCGGCGGTGCGGCGCGGGCTGCTGGATCCCGATCGGCCGGTGATCATCGATGCGGCGTCCGGGGTGACGGGCGCGGGGCGGTCGCCCAAGCGCGAGCTGCTCTTCGGCGAGGTGGCGGAGGACTACCGGGCGTACGGGGTGGGGAACCGTCACCGTCATGTCCCGGAAATGCGGCGGGGTCTGGACCGGCTCTCGGCCAACGGCGCCGTGAGCTTCGTGTTCACGCCGCACCTCCTGCCGGTGCGGCGGGGGATCCTCGAGACGATCTACCTGCCGCTGGCGTCGCCGATGACGGCGGCGGATGCGGCGCAGCTGTGGGCGGAGGCGTACGCTGGCGAGCCGTTCATCGAGGTGCTGGGCGAGGAGCTGCCGGGTCTCCAGCACGTGGTCGGGAGGAACGTGGTGGCGCTGGGCTTCGCGGAGATCGTGGATGTGGCCGCGCCGACGCTGCTCCTGGTCGCCGCGCTGGACAATCTGCTGAAGGGGGCTGCCGGCCAGGCGCTCCAGAACGCGAACCTCATGCTCGGGCTGGAAGAGACGGACGGGTTGCCGTGCTGAATCTGCGGGTGGTCAAGATCGGCGGCCGCGCGGTCGCGGACGCGGGCTGGTTGGCGGATGTCGTGGCGCGCATCGCGGCGAGCGGGCGGCCGACGGTCGTCGTTCACGGCGGCGGCCCGGAGGTCACGGAGCTGTCTCGCCAGCTCGGCGTGCCCGTCTCGTGGCATCAGGGGCGCCGGATCACGACGCCGGAAGCGCTGCGCGTGGCGACGATGGTGCTCTCGGGCTGGACGAACAAGCGCGTCGTCGGCGCGCTGCTGGATGGTGGCGTGGAGGCAGTGGGGCTCTCGGGCGAGGACGGCGCGCTGTTCCTGGCGGAGGTGGTGGAGGGCGGGAAGCTCGGGCGCGTGGGGCGCATCGTTCACGTGCGCACCGAGCTGATCGAGCGGCTGCTGGGCATGGGATTCGTTCCGGTCATCTCGCCGATCTCGCGGGGGGTGGATGGGCAGCCGCTGAACGTGAACGCGGACGACGCCGCGGCCGCCGTCGCGGGCGCGCTCGGCGCGGCAGAGCTGCTCTTCCTCACGGACGTGGACGGAGTGCACGACGGCGTGGGTGAGCGCGCGGTGCTGACCCTCGCGGAGGCAGCGACGTTGATCGACTCGGGCGTCGCGCGAGACGGCATGGCGGTGAAGTTGGATGCGGCCGCCGCCGCGCTGGCGGCCGGCGTGCGCTCCATCCGGATCGGTCCGCCGGGCCTCCTGGACGGCACCGCGGCCGGGACCACGCTCGTCCAGGAAGCGGAGGCGGTCGCGTGAGTGCACTGTTGCCCGTCTACCGGCCTGCAGAGCCCGTTTTCGTCGCGGGTCGTGGCGCGTACCTCATCGCCGAGGACGGTCGCGAGTATCTCGACTTCGCCAGTGGGATCGGCGTCAACGCCCTCGGCTACGGCGACGCGGACATCGCCCGCGCCATCGTGGCCGCCGCGGAGACGGGTCTGATCCACACGTCGAACTTGTACCGCACGCGCCCGGCCGCCGAGCTCGCCGCCGATCTGGTGCGTCTCTCCTTTGCGGACGCGGTTTTCTTCTGCAACTCGGGCGCGGAGGCGAACGAGGGCGCGTTCAAGTTCGCGCGGCGCTGGGCGCGGCAGATCGCGCAGGACAAGATCGAGATCGTGGCCCTCGAGGGCTCGTTCCACGGCCGTCTGTTCGGCTCGCTCGCGGCGACGGACCGGCCCGCGTTCCGCGCCCCGTTCGAGCCGCTCATGCCGGGCGTGCGCTTCGTGCCGCCCGGCGATGTGGACGCGTTGCGTGCGGCGGTCTCTCGTGAGCGCACGGCGGCGATCATCGCGGAGCCGGTGCAGGGCGAGGGCGGTGTGCGGCCGCTGGATGCGGAGTACCTGCGCGCGCTGCGCCGGGTCGCGGATGAAGTCGAAGCGCTCTTGATCTTCGACGAGGTGCAGTGCGGTCTCGGGCGGACCGGGCGCCTCTTCGCGTACGAGGAGTCCGGCGTCGTTCCCGATCTCCTCACGCTCGCCAAACCACTCGCCGGCGGCTTGCCGATGGGCGCCGTCCTGCTCTCCGCGCGCGTCGCCGCGGCGATCCAGCCGGGCGACCACGCGACGACGTTCGGCGGCGGCCCGTTCGTGGCTTCGGTCGCGCGCGCCGTGGTGCGCCGCATCTCCGATCCCGGCTTCCTTGCCGACGTGCGCCGCAAGGGCGAGCGGGTCCGGGCCGCGCTCACGGCGCTCGTCGGTCGCGGCGGCGTGGAGGAGGTGCGTGGCCGCGGGCTGATGTGGGGGATCCAGCTCGCGGCCCCGGCTGCTCCGGTGGTCGGCCGCGCCCTCGAAGCCGGCTTGCTGGTCATCACCGCGGGCGAGCGCGTCGTCCGCTTGCTGCCACCCCTCTCGATCCCGGACGCCGACCTGGAGCGAGGGCTCGAGATCCTCGCGGAGGTCCTCGCGTGAGCACCGTCGTCATGCTGCCTGTGATCCATGCCCGGGCGGCGGAGGCCGCAGCGCTCGTATCGTCGCAGCCGACGGCGGCGTCCGCGGGGGCTGCGGAGGAGCCGTTGCCTGCGCCGTTGGTGCTGGTCCGGCGCGCCCGGCGCTCCGACCTGCCCGCGATGATGGAGCTGCTGGACCGCTACGCGCGGCGCGGGCTGCTGCTGCCGCGCACGCCGGAGCAGGTGCGCCGGCAGCTCGCGGACTTCGTCGTCGCCGTGGACGTGACGGGCGTCATCGGGTGCGCAGGCCTGCGCCGTTATCCCGGGCGGATGGGCGAAATCGTGGGCCTCGCCGTGGAGGAGCGGTGCCAGGGCAGGGGCATCGGCCGGCACCTTGTCGATGCGCTCCTGGACGAGGCGCGCTCACTGGGCTTGCGCCGCGTGTTCGCGCTCACGCTCCAGGAGGGCTTCTTCCACCGGATGGGCTTCCGCACCACGTCCGTGGCGGAATTCCCAGACAAGATCGCTCTGGATTGCAGCGGTTGTGCGAAGCGCGCCACGTGCGCCGAGGTCGCCGTGGTGCTCGACCTGGATTCCTGAGATCCCCGTGAATCGGAGACGACCGTGTCGATGACCGTTGTGCTCGCGTATTCGGGCGGGCTGGACACCTCGATCATCGTGCCGTGGCTGCGCGAGCAGTACGGCGCGGAGGTCGTTTGCCTCGTCGCCGACGTCGGCCAGGGCGAGGAGTTGAATGGGCTGGAGGAGCGCGCACGCAAGCAAGGCGCCGTGGCGTGCGTGATCCAGGACCTGCGCGAGGCGTTCGTGCGCGAGGCGATCTTCCCGACGCTGCGCGCCGGCGCGATCTACGCGCGCAAGTACCTGCTCGGCACATCGATGGCGCGGCCGATCATCGCCCGGGCGCAGGCGGAGCTTGCGCTGCGCATCGGCGCCGACGCGCTGGCGCACGGCTGCACGGGCAAGGGGAACGACCAGGTCCGCTTCGAGCTGACGTACGCCGCCTTCGCGCCGCATCTGCGGGTGATCGCGCCGTGGCGCGAGTGGGACATCCGCTCGCGCGAGGACGCGCTGGCCTACGCTGCCGCGCGTGGCATCGAGGTGCCGGCGACCAAGGAGAAGATCTACTCCCGGGACCGCAACCTCTGGCACATCTCGCATGAGGGCGGGCCGCTCGAGGATCCGGCCAACGAGCCGCCAGCGGACATGTTCCTGCTGACGCGCTCGCCCGAGGAGGCGCCGGACCGGCCGCTCTACATCGAGATCGGCTTCGAGTCCGGCTATCCGGTCACGGTGGATGGCGAGCCGCTGGGTCCGGTCGCGTTGCTCGAGCGTCTCAACGAGATCGGCGGCGAGTACGGCATCGGCCGCGTGGATGTGATCGAGGATCGCCTGGTGGGCATGAAGTCCCGCGGCGTGTACGAGACGCCGGGCGGCACGCTGCTCTACACCGCGCACCGGGAGCTGGAGCAGCTCGTGCTCGACCGGCGCACGCTCGCGCTCAAGGACCAGCTCGCCCAGCGCTACGCGGACCTCGTGTACGAGGGGCGCTGGTGGAGCACGGAGCGCGAGGCGCTGGATGCGCTGGTGGACCGGACGCAGCGCTACGTGACCGGGACGGTGCGCCTGAAGCTGTACAAGGGCAACATCATCATCGCCGGACGCACGAGCCCGTGCTCGCTCTACGACGAGAAGCTGGCCTCGTTCGGCGAGAGCGACTACGACCACGCGGATGCGGCGGGCTTCATCCGGCTCTTCTCGCTGCCCACGCGCGCGGAGGCGTTGCAGAACGCGGCGCGCCACGCGGCAGAGCCGGCCGGCGTGAAGCCCGGCGCCGACGCCGCCATCGAGGAGTTGCTCGCGCACGCGGCCAGCGTACGGAACGGAGCCTGAGACGGGTCGCGATCCGCGCCGGCGCGCGGGGGCTGGACCGATGCCGCCCTCCGCGCGCCGGCCGTGGATGATTCCGAGGGAGGATGTCATGCCGGCGAGTGAGACCATCGGCGATGTGGACCCGGCGCCGCCGGTGCCGAAGGGGAACGGCGCCGCCCCGCACCGGCTGTGGGGTGGGCGGTTCGCGACGGGCCCGGCGCCGTCGCTGGAGGAACTGAACCGCAGCCTTCCGGTGGACGGGCGCCTCTGGCGCGAGGACATCGAGGCGAGCCGCGCGTGGGTGCAGGCGTTGCTGCGCGCCGGCGTCCTCACTCAGGACGAAGCACACACCCTCGACCAGGGCCTTGCCCGCGTCGCCCGACGCATCGCCGAAGAGGGCACGGACGGCGCGGCCGACGAAGACATCCACACCCTCACCGAACGACTCCTCTACGAAGAGGTCGGCGAAGTCGCCGGCAAACTGCACACCGGCCGTTCACGCAACGACCAGGTGGCCACGGACACGCGCCTCTGGGCGTTGCGCGCGTGCGCGCGGCTCGACGAGGAGCTGCGCGGCCTCCAGGCCGCCCTGGTGGACAAGGCCGCGGCGACGGTGGACCTCATCATTCCCGCGTACACGCACATCCGTCGCGCGCAGCCCGTGCGCGTCGCGCACTGGCTGCTCGCGCACTTCTGGGCCCTCGACCGCGACCGCGCCCGGCTCGCCGACGCCGTCGAGCGCGTGGCGGTGCTGCCGCTCGGCTCCGGCGCGATCGCCGGCTGCCCGTTCCCCATTGACCGCACGCTCCTCAAGGAGCTGCTGGCGTTCCGCTCCATTTCGCCCAACTCGATCGACGCGGTGGGCGACCGCGACTGGATCGCCGAGCTGGTGTTCGTGGCCGCTCTCACGGCCACGCACCTCTCCCGGCTCGCGGAGGACCTGATCCTCTACTCGAGCGAGGAGTTCGGCTTCGTCCGGCTCCCCGAGGCCTACACGACCGGCTCGAGCCTCATGCCGCAGAAGCGGAACCCGGACGGCCTGGAGCTCGCGCGCGGCAAGGCGGCGCGGCTCGCGGGGGACGTGGGCGCCGTGCTCGCCATGCTCAAGGGCCTGCCGTCCGGCTACCAGAAGGACCTCCAGGAGGACAAGGCCATCCTCTTCGACGCGCTGGACACGCTCGCAGTGCTCTTGCCCGCCACGCGCGAGACGGTCGCCGGGCTCGAGTTCGATCACGAGCGCCTCCGCGCCGCCGTTTCCGACGAGACGCTGCTCGCCACAGACCTCGCCGATGAACTGGTGCGCCGCGGCGTTCCGTTCCGTGAGGCGCACGCCGCGGTCGGCAAGCTCGTCCGCCGCGCGGAGCAGGCGGGGATTGCGCTCTCCGCGCTGCCCATCGAGGTCTGGCGCGAAGCGCACCCCGCGTTCGAGCGGGATGGCAGCGCGCCCCGCCTCACGCCCGAGGACTCGGTGGAGGCGCGGGCCGTGCCGGGCGGCACCGCGCGCTCGGCGGTGCTGGCGCAGCTCGCCGCCGCCCGCGCGCGCCTCACCTGAGCGCGCTGTCGGCGGCGTTCCCACGCCGCCCCGACGTGGTCCGTGCTCCGGCCGCCCGGCGCTGCGCCTTCCGTCAGACGGGGTGAAGGAGTTCACCCCGTCTGACGGGCTCCATGCGGAACGGAACTTGCTCCCCACGGGGGGTGGAGTCTTGCGACTGGCCCGGCTCGCTGCGTGGGGAGGTTCCGGTGAAAGCGCCAGTCCCCTCCAAGACGCTCTCGGCAGCGGTACGTCGCCGTCTCGAGCTCGCGATCGCGGTCGCCGAGGAACGGCTGCTCGCCACACACGTCGAACACGCCCTCGGCTTGATCGAGATGGTCGGCGACGAGGTCCCCCTCGAGACCGCACTGGAGATCTACAACCGCCTGCTGCACCTGAGCGGAGAGGAAGCGCGGATCATCACGACCCGCGCGCTCGCGCACATCGGCGAGCACGCGGTGGAGGCGGAGGTGTGGCCGCGGCTCATGGCGCGGTCTTCGAAGAGCGCGGACGCGGTGGCCGCCGCGCCCGCGTCGGGCCGCGATGGCGGCAAGGCAGCGAAGGAAGGCACGGCCGACGTCCAGCCGGCGCCGCCTGTGGCGGAGAAGGGCAGAGCGCTGTTCTCGAACCTGCGTCAGCGCATCCGCGGGCGCGTGAACGATGACCTGCGCCAGCGCATCGAGCTCGCAGCGGCCCGGACCGAGGTCGCGCTGCTCCGGCGGCACACGGACAACGCGCTGGCGTTCGTGGATGTGCTGGAGGAGGAGCTGTCGCTCCCCGAGGCGGTGCAGATCTACATCCAGGCGCTGGACCTGCGCGAGTCCATCGCCGAGGTGGTCTACTACCTCACCCTCGCGCAGATCGCGGACCGGCGGCTGCCGCCGCGCCGCGCGACGGCCCGCCGGGAGCCGGCGGTCGCCGGTCCGGCGGCGCGGCCGGAGCTCAGCGTGGTGGAGGGCGGGAAGGGCGGGTAGCCGGCCGTCGCGCCCGGCTCACGCCGCCACCGCCTCCGCCACCGGCACGTGCCGCCCCGCCACCCTCGCGAACTCTCGCACGCCAGCCATCACCTCGTCGAACTCGGACAGGGAGAGGGACTGATCGCCGTCCGAGAGCGCCTCTTCCGGACGGGGGTGCACCTCGATCAGCAGGCCGTCCGCGCCGGCGGCCACGGCCGCGTACGCCAGCGGCCCCACCAGGTCCCGCCGGCCGCCCGCATGGCTGGGGTCCGCGATGACCGGCAGGTGGGTCTCCTGCTTGAGCACCGGGATCGCGGCGAGGTCGAACGTGTTGCGCGTCGCCGTCTCGAACGTGCGGATCCCTCGCTCGCAAAGGACCACGTTCATGTTGCCCTGGCTCATGATGTACTCGGCGGCGAGCAGCAGGTCTTTGATCGTCGCCGAAAGGCCGCGCTTCAGCAGCACCGGCCGATGCGTTCGACCTACCTCCTGGAGGAGGGAGAAGTTCTGCATGTTCCGCGCGCCGATCTGCAGCATGTCGGCGTAGCGCGCCACCAGCTCCACCTGCCGCGTGTCCATGACCTCCGTCACCACCGGCAGCCCCGTCTCCTGACGCACCTCCGCCAGCATCTCGAGCGCCCGCTCACCCAGACCGCGGAACGAGTACGGCGAGGTGCGCGGCTTGAAGGCGCCGCCCCGGAGCATGCGGGCGCCCGCCCGCCGCACCGCCGTGGCCGTCTCCCGCAGCATCTCCAGGTTCTCGACCGAGCACGGACCCGCGATGACGGCCAGCTCCGGGCCACCGATCTGCGCCGCGCCCACCCGCACCACCGTCCGCTGCGCCGTGAACTCGCGCGCCGCGAGCTTGTACGGCTTGAGCACGGGCATGACGCGCTCGACGCCCGGGATCGAGAGGAGGGGGACACCCTCGAGCCGCTCCTCGTCGCCGATGCACCCCACGATGATCCGCTGCTCCCCTCGCGAGACGTGCGTCCGCAGCCCTAGCGCCTCGATCCGCTCCCGTAGGTGGTCCAGCTCCGCTTCGGTGATGTCCGGTCTGGTCACGATGATCATGGCTCCATCCCCCAGGGTGGCGCCCGCGCCCGCAACAAAAACCGCGGCCCCCGGATCACCGAGGGCCGCGGATGCTGGCAACGAGCGGGCTTCTTTGGACCTACGCGCGCGCGTCCTCCAGCTCCCGGCCCTCGGGCCGGTAGCTAAACCAGAAGTAGCCAAAGAAGAAGGACGCGCGATGCGTGCTCATGGTCTTACAAGCTTTCACAGAGCGCAGCGCTTTGTCAAGCGCCCGCCCGGCGTGCGGAGGCCCCGGCGCGGACAAGGGCGGAACGGCCGGATCCCAGAGGCGCCCGCGCCCTCGCCTGCCGCTCTCCTTTTGCGACCATGCCGCCGCCCCTGTAGATTGCCGCCCGAACCAAACCCCGATCCTGATCGAGGACGCGAATGGCAAGACCCGCGCCCCGCACGACGAGGACAGAAGAGGAGATCCACGCGCTGAGGGACCGCGCCACCCGGATCCGCCGCCACATCGTCCAGATGCTGGCCAAGGCCGGGAGCGGCCACCCCGGCGGCTCGCTGTCCGCGGTCGAGATCGTGACCGCGCTCTACTTCGGCGGCATCATGCGGTACGATCCGCAGCGCCCCGACTGGCCGGACCGTGACCGCTTCATCCTGTCCAAGGGCCACGGCGTGCCGGTCCAGTACGCGGCCATGGCCGAAGCCGGATTCTTCCCGGTCTCGGAGCTGGAGACGCTCCGTAAGATCGACAGCCGGCTCCAGGGCCACCCGGTCTACTGGAGCGTCCCGGGCATCGAGGCCTCCACCGGCTCCCTCGGCCAGGGCCTCTCCATCGGCCTGGGCATGGCCCTCGCCGCCCGCCTCGACGGCAAGGACTACCGCGTCTTCGTCCTCCTCGGCGACGGCGAGTGCCAGGAAGGCCAGGTCTGGGAGGCCGCCATGGCCGCGGGCCACCACCGGCCGGGCAACCTCGTCGCCATCGTCGACTACAACAAGTACCAGCTCGACGGCGCGATCGCGGACATCATCGACCTCGACCCGTTCGCAGACAAATGGCGCGCCATGCGCTGGAACGTCCGCGAGATCGACGGCCACGACCTCAACCAGGTCCTGAGCGCCCTCGAGTGGGCCGTCGAGCACGGACCGGCGTGCATCATCGCGCACACCATCAAGGGCAAGGGAGTCAGCTTCATGGAGGGTGAGAACGCGTACCACGGCGTCGCACCGACGGAAGAGGAGCTGGCCCGGGCGCTCGCGGAACTCGAGAACGCGCTGCCCAGGGCCGAGCGGTCCATCGAGCGCGAGGCCGCACAGTACCGCGAGGAGGGCCGGTGAACGAGCTGTTCCCGGGCTTCAAGCTGGGCAAGGCCACCCGCGACGCCTACGGCGAGGCGTTGCGGGACCTGGGGCGTGAGCACGACGACATCGTCGTCCTCGACGCCGACCTCGCCAAGAGCACCAAGAGCTCGCTCTTCGCCGAGGAGATCCCCGACCGGTTCTTCAACGTCGGCATCCAGGAAGCCAACATGGTCGGGATGGCGGGTGGCTTCGCGGCCTGCGGCAAGGTCCCGTTCATCTCGAGCTTCGCCTGCTTCCTCATCCTCAAGGGCTTCGACCAGCTCCGTATGGCGGTCGCCTACCCGCGGCTCAACGTCAAGGTCGCGGGCAGCCACGGCGGCATCTCGCCGGGCGAGGACGGCGCCAGCCAGCAGTCGGTCGAAGACGTCGCGCTTGCCTGTAGCCTGCCCGGCTTCGTCGTCTGCGTCCCGTGTGACGAGTTCCAGATGCGCGCGGCCGTGCGCGCCGCGTACCGGCACCGCGGCCCCGTCTACCTGCGGCTCGGCCGTCCCAAGGTCCCGCTGGTGTACGACGCAGAGCCCGCCGACTTCGAATTCGGACGCGCGACGCAGCTCCGCGAAGGCCGCGACGCGACCATCATCGCCAACGGACTCATGGTCGCCGCCGCGATCGTCGCCCACGAGCGCCTCGCGCAGGAGGGCATCCACGTCCGCGTGCTCGACATGGCCACCGTCAAGCCGCTGGATGAGGAGGCGGTGCGCCGCGCGGCGGTCGAGACCGGCGCCATCGTGACCGCCGAGGAGCACCTCGTGCACGGCGGCCTCGGCGCGCGCGTCGCCCAGGCGGTGGCGCGGCTGCAGCCGGTGCCGATGGAGTTCGTGGGGCTCGACGACACGTACGCCGAGAGCGGCGCGCCGGAGGCGCTCCTCCGCAAGTACGGTCTCACGGCGGACCACATCGCGGTCGCGGTGCGGCGCGTGCTCGACCGGCGACGGAACGGCGCGAGGTAGCCGTCCATGCGCCTCGTGACCATGGGTGCGCGGCGGAACGCGCGCCGAGCGTGGGGCCGCGTGAGGCCGGCGTCGTCATGAGCGATCGTGAAGCCCTCAAGCGGCGAGCGGCCGAGCGGGCGCTGGATTGGGTCGAGGACGGCATGGTGCTCGGCCTCGGCACCGGCTCGACCGTCCGGCATTTCCTCGAACTGCTCGGCGAGCGGTTGCGCGATGGCGCACTGAAGGATGTCACCGGCGTGCCGACGTCGTGGGACACCGCCGAGCGCGCGACGGCGCTCGGCATCCCGCTCGTCACGCTCGAGGAGCGGCCGCGGCTGGATCTCGCGGTGGATGGCGCCGACGAGGTCGATCCCGGGCTCGACCTGATCAAAGGCCTGGGCGGCGCGCTGCTGTGGGAGAAGATCGTGGCGGCCGCCGCCGGGCAACTCGTCATCATCGTGGACGACAGCAAGCTGGTTCAGCGCCTCGGCGAGAAGGCGCCGCTGCCGGTCGAGGTCGTGCCGTTCGGCTGGACCACGCATCTCTCGGCCCTGGAGCGGCTCGGCGCCCGGGCCGTGCTGCGGGTGGATGCCGCCGGCAAGCCGTTCGTCACGGACGGCGGCCACTACATCCTGGACTGCCGTTTCGAGAGCGGGATCCCGGATCCCGCCGCGCTCGACGCGGCGCTGCAGCGCCGGCCGGGCGTCGTCGAGACGGGGCTGTTCCTGGGGATGGCCGACGCCGTGGTCGTCGCGGGCGAGGCCGGTGTGCGGGTGATCCGGCGAACCGGGTCGGGCTCATGAGCGTGAAGATCGCGCCTTCGATCCTGTCGGCGGACTTCGCCCGGCTCGCGGACGCGGTCGCCGCGGCCGAGGCCGGCGGGGCCGACTGGATCCACGTGGATGTCATGGACGGGCACTTCGTCCCGAACCTCACCATCGGCCCGCCCGTCGTCGCGGCGCTGCGACGCGTGACGACGCTGCCGCTGGACGTGCACCTGATGGTCGAACAGCCGGAACGGCTGCTCGATGCGTTTGCGGATGCCGGGGCCGACGTCCTCACGGTCCACGTGGAGACGTGCCCGCACCTCCACCGAACGGTGCAGCGGATCCGCGAGCTCGGTGTGCGGCCGGGCGTGGCGCTCAACCCCGCCACGCCGCTCGAGTCGCTGGACGAGATCCTGCCCTACGTGGACCTGGTGCTGGTCATGAGCGTGAACCCCGGTTTCGGCGGGCAGAAGTACATCGTCACCAGCACGCGAAAGATCGCCCGGATGCGGGGGCGTCTCGACGCCGCGGGGCTCGAGAAGGTCGAGCTCGAGGTGGACGGCGGCGTCTCGCCCGTCACCGCGCCCGAGGCGGCCCGCGCCGGCGCCACGGTCCTCGTGGCGGGGAACGCGGTGTTCAACGACAAGGCGAGCGTAGCGGAGAACATCGCTGCACTGCGGAAGGCGGTGGCAGGGTAGGGCGGAACAAACGCGCCTGTCCCGGCCGCTCCCGTGAACGGCGAGCGGGGACAGCCCCACCGCACAGGCCCTGTCGCCCACCCGGGGGCTCATTCCGCTCCCTCTCCCCCGCGCGGGCGGGCCGACGGCGTTTTCGGCCCGCGCGGACCGGTGGACGAGATCGGTTTGACGTTGGGCCCGACCGCTCCCCCGGAGGGCTGCGCAGCGCTACCCTGTCATACTATCTTTAGAGTATCCCGGCTCGGGTGGCGGAATGGCAGACGCAGACGGCTTAAACCCGTCGGCCCCCCGCGGGCATGTGGGTTCGACTCCCACCCCGAGCATCCCTCTCAATAGATCGTCCAGCACAGGGGGCGGGCGTCGCAGCGGGTCGCTGCCGGCGTCCGCTCAGTAGGTTCCCGTCGCCAGCCGCCGGTTCTCTGGCAGGTCTTCCTCCACCGCGAGCTCCGCTCCGCTTTCCACCTGGTCGCCGATCGGCCGGTCGAGGTAGAGGCCGTGGGCGGGTCGGTGCGCCCCCCTGCGGATCAGGCGGTAGCGGTGCTTGTCCCCGGGATCGATGCCGAAGTGGTAGAGGCTCCGGACCAGGAGCTGGTCCGCCCGCTCGCCGGGATCGACGTCCGCGTAGAACACGCGGTCGCCGTAGTGCACGCTCACGGCCACGCCCCGCGCCATCCTCCGACCTCCGCTGCGACCACTCCGGTGGGGATGGGGTGCAAGCTCCGGTCCAGCGGCTCGCACCGCCGGCGCCCCCGCCCTCGCCCGCAGCTCAGGAGCGGCTCCAGGGATGGAGCCGCGCGATCACGGCGCCCGCCCCTCCACCGTCACCCGCTGCCGCTTGCGCAGCACGTCGAGCTTCACCGTCTCGCCCTTGCGGTAGCTCGCCAGGATCTGCCGCAGGTGTGCCGAGTCCTCGACCTTGCGGCCGCCCACACTCAGGATCACGTCGCCCGCACGCAGGTCGAACGGCGAGTCGTCGTCCACCCGGGTGACGAGCACGCCCTCCTTCGTCCCGAAGTAGTCGCCGAGGTCCGCGTTCACGTCCGCGAGCTGGATGCCGAAGCGGCTCCCCACGCCGAACGCGAGCGCGCCGTCCGCGAAGCGGAACGCCGGCCGCGCGGCGCGCAGGGCCTCACGCGCCCGGGCCATGGCCTGCTCCACGTCCTGCGCCCGGACCCCGAACACGTCCCGGGTCACGACCTTCGCGGTCCGCCGCTCCCCGTCCCGGAGGTACTCGACCGTCACCGTGTCGCCCGGCTCCACATCGCGGAGGAGCGCGGACACCCGGCCCACGGGCGCGACCTTGTCGTCATCGGCGTCCTCCCCGGCGAGCGGCTCCAGGACGCTCCGACCGTTGATCGCCGTGATGACGTCCCCCGCGCGCAGGCCCGCCGCCTCCGCACCCGAACGACGCATGACCCGCTCGATCCGGACGCCCTCGGCGGTCGCCTCCGGCGCCAGGTACACGCCCAGACCCGCGCGGCCGACGGGCGGGACGTGCAACCACACCGCACCGGGGCCGGTGCCGACGCAGTAGCAGCTCCGCCCGCTCGTGCCTCGCTCGTCCCGGTCCTGCGCGAGGACCGGCGTGGCGGCGGCCAGGGCGAGCGTGGTGCCCGCCGCCACGAGCACGGCGAGGCGGCCGCGAATGGATTCCTTCGCATTCCTCGTGTCCATCATCGCCTCCACAGGACTGCCGGGTCCCCTGCGTCGGGGACCGTTGGTTCACTTCGCCCTCTCGGATGCCGCCGGCCTGCGCCAGCGTTGCCCGTCCGGCGCTGCTGGCGGCCGCGTGAGGAGCCGCCGGTCGCCCGTCCGGTGACACGCCACCGACGCGGTCGGCGCCCCGTGGCGGACCGGAGCGTGCGATCGGACGGGCGAGGCGTGCCTCCGCACGACCCCGAGAGGGTCGGCCCGAACGCCGTCGGATCCGAACCGCACGAAAACCCCCGCCCACGTCTTGCCCCCCGGTCGCCGATCCCCCTAGCTTGGCCGCATGGAAGCCGCACTCCTCATCCTCGCCGTACTCGGCTTCGTCGCCGTGCTCGTGCTCCTCGTCCGCGCGGCGTTCGGCGTGCTGCGCCACGGCGTGGATGCGTTCCTTGCCCGCGAGGCCGTCGAGGCGCGGGCACGCAGAGGGGACCTGACCGGGATGGCGGAAGCACAGGATTGGAACCGTGGCGCCCGGCGCGCGCGCCTCCGTTGCAGCGTGCTCGCGGCGCTGTGGCTCGCGGGGCTCGTCGCACCTGCCTTCACCCCGTGGACGCGCGAGGTGTACGCGGCGTACGCGGTGCTCTGGTTGTTCGCCCCGCCCCGTCCCGCACTGCGGCCGAAATGATCCGCGTCACATTCCTGGGCACCGCCGCGAGCCGCCCCACCGTCGGCCGGAACGTCAGCGCGATCCTGATCAACCGCGAGGGCGAGCTGCTGATGTTCGACTGCGGCGAGGGCACGCAGCGGCAGATGATGCGGTTCGGGACCGGCTTCACGGTGCGGGACATTTTCGTCACGCACATGCACGCGGACCACTTCCTGGGCATCATCGGGCTGCTGCGCACGATGGGGCTCCAGGGGAGGCAGGAGCCCATCGCGCTGTGGGCGCCGGTCGGCGGCGGCTCGATCCTCCGCGATGCCGTGAACCTCGGCGTCGAGCGCGTGTCGTTCGGCATCGAGATCCACGAGCTGGAGCCGGACCAGCGCGTCGAGCGTGACGGCTACGACATCATCGCGTACCGCACGCAGCACGGCGGACGTTCCCTGGGCTACGTGCTCGCCGAGCACCAGCGCCGCGGCCGCTTCAACCCGGAGCGTGCGCGCGAGTTGGGCGTGCCGGAAGGGCCGCTGTTCGGCAAGCTGCACCGCGGCGAGCCGGTGGAGGTGAACGGCCGGATCGTGCGGCCGGAGGACGTCGTGGGGCCGCCGCGCCCTGGCCGGAAGATCGTCTACACGGGCGACACGCGGCCCACGCGGCGCACGGTCGAGGTGGCGCGGGAGGCGGACCTCCTGATCCACGACGCCACCTTCTCCCACGACGAGGTGGACCGCGCCCGCACGACCGGCCACTCCACCGCGCGGGAGGCGGCCGAGGTCGCCCGGCGGGCCGGCGTCCTCCGTCTCGCCCTGACCCACATCTCGTCCCGCTACGCGGACGACCCGCGGGCGCTCGAGCGCGAGGCGCGCGCGGTGTTCCACGGCGCCTTCGTCGCCTACGACGGGCTCGAGCTCGAGGTGCCGTACCGCCAGGAGGAGGGCGGGTGATGGCAGCGGGCGATGCGGCCCACGAGTTCCGCTGCGTCGCCATCGTGGGGCTCGGCCTCATCGGCGGATCGCTCGCGCTGGCGTTGCGGCGGCTGCCGGACCCGCCCCGCATCGTCGCGACCAGCGCGGACTCCGCGGACCTGGAGCGCGCGCTGGCCGACGGGATCGTGGACAGCGCCGCGGCCGATCCGGCGAGCGCGGTGGGAGAGGCGGACCTCGTCGTCTATGCCACCCCCGTGAGCGTCACACTCGAGCTGCTGGCCTCGACCCGCTCACGGATCCGGGACGGTGCCGTGGTGACCGACGTCGGCAGCGTCAAGCGCTCCGTGGTGAGCCGTGCCCGCGCGGTGGGGCTGGGTGCCCGGTTCGTCGGAGGCCATCCCCTCGCCGGCAGCCACCGGTCCGGCTTCGCCGCGGCCCGCGCCGACCTGTACGACGGCGCCCGCGTCTGGCTCACGCCACCGGAAGGCGGCCGCACGCAGGACGGGGAGGAGACGCGCGCACTCGAACGCGTCGCCGCGCTCTGGCGGAGCGTGGGCGCCGAGCCCGCGGTGATCGGGGCCGAGGAGCACGACCGGCTCATGGCGTGGGCGAGCCACCTTCCACAGCTCGCGGCGTCCGCCCTGGCCACGGCGCTCGCGCGGGGGGGCATCGCTCCCGCCGATCTCGGCCCCGGCGGCGCGGACACCACCCGCATCGCCGCGAGCCCGCCCTCCCTTTGGGCGGACATCCTGCGCCACAACGCCGACTACCTGCGCCGGCCGCTGGAGTCGCTGCAGGGCGCGCTCGCCCACTTCGCCGCCGCCCTCGAGCGCGGCGACCGCGAGGCGCTCGAGCGCCTGCTCGCCGTTGCCAGCGCCTGGCGTTCGGAGGAGTGAATGTCGTACGACGCTCGCTACGAGCTCCACGTCCCTGGCGACAAGTCCATCACGCACCGGGCGCTGATGCTCGCCGCGCTCGCCCGCGGCACCAGCCGCCTGAGCGGCCTGCTGCCGGCCGCGGACACGCAGTCCACCGCCCGCGTGCTGCGCGCGCTGGGCGTGCATCTCCCGGACGTACCGGAGGACGGCGCCCCCATCGTCATCGCAGGACACGGGCTTCGTCCGTTCCGCCAGCCCGCCGGCCCGCTGGACTGCGGCAACAGCGGCACCACGGCCCGGCTGATGCTCGGCCTGCTGGCGGGACACCCGTTCCGGGCCGTCCTCACCGGCGACGACTCGCTCCGCTCCCGCCCGATGCGCCGCGTCACCGAGCCGCTCACCCGTATGGGCGCATGCTTCACCGAGCTCGGCGAGCCGGACCGCCTCCCCATCGAGGTCGAAGGCGGGCCGCTCCGGCCCATCCAGTACGCGAGCCCCCGCGCCAGCGCGCAGGTCAAGAGCGCATTGCTCCTGGCCGGCCTCACCGGCGGCGCGCGGGTCGAGGTCACCGAGCCCGTGGCCTCTCGCGATCACACCGAGCGCATGCTCCGGGCGATGGGCGCCGACCTCACGGTGCGGTGCGGTGCGGACGGCGTGTGCATCACCCTCGAGCCGCCAGCCCTCCTCGAGCCCCTCGACCTCACCGTGCCCGGCGACTTCTCGTCCGCCGCGTTCTTCATCGCGCTCGGCTTGCTCTCGCGCACCGGGCCGCTCCGCATCCGGCGCGTCGGCATCAACCCCACGCGCACCGGCCTGATCCCCGTCCTCGAGCGGATGGGGGCCCGGATCGAGCTGCTGGAGGCGTGCGACGTTTGCGGTGAGCCGGTCGCCGACGTATTCGTATGGCCGTCGGCGCTCGAGGCGACCACCGTCGAGGCCGCCGAGATCCCGGCCATGATCGACGAGGTGCCGGTGCTCGCCGTCCTCGCCGCCCGAGCCCGCGGCGAGACCCGCATCACCGGCGCCGCCGAGCTCCGGGTCAAGGAGTCCGACCGGCTGGCCGCCCTCGCAGCGAACCTGCGCGCCATCGGCGCCGAGGCCGAAGAGCTCCCGGACGGCCTCATCGTCCGCGGCTCCGACGCACCGCTCGCCGGACGCGTACGGAGCTTCGGCGACCACCGCATCGCCATGGCCTTCGGCGTCCTCGCGGCGCTGCCCGATCACCGCATCGAGATCGACGACCCCAGCGTCGTCGCCATCAGCAACCCCGCCTTCTGGGCGGACGTTCGCCGCGTGGCTGCGGCACTGGAGCGCTCATGATCATCGCGATTGACGGGCCCGCGGGCTCCGGTAAGACGACGACCGCGCGGGCTGTCGCCCAGCAGCTCGGCTTCCGGCACCTCGAGACCGGCGCCTTCTACCGCGCCATCACCCTGGCCGCCCTCCGCGCCGGCATCCCGCCGGAGAAGTGGGGCGAGCTCACCGGCGCCGACCTGGACGAGCTGGGCTTCGAGGTGCGCCCCGACGACTTCGGCTTCCGGTTCTACCTCGGCGATGAGGACGTGACCGACGCCCTTCGTAGCGACCTGGTCACCCAGCGGGTCTCGGATATGGCGGCGGTGCCCGCCGTCCGGGCCTGGATGCTCGGCCGCATCCGGGCCGCCGCCCGGGAGGCGGACGTCGTCGCCGACGGCCGCGACATCGGCACCATCGTGTTCCCGAACGCCGACATCAAGATCTTCCTGACCGCCCGGCCCGAGGTCCGCGCCAGGCGCCGCCTCCTCCAGCGCGGCTCGGCCGAGCCCACCCCGGCCGCCATCGCCGCCGAAGCGGAGCGCCTCACCGAGCGCGACCGGAAAGACTCCGAGCGCGCCACCGCGCCGCTGCGCCGGGCGCCGGACGCGGTTGTCGTCGACACCACGGCGCTCACCTTCGACCAGCAGGTCGAGCGGATCGTCGGGCTCGTCGTCCGCCGGAGCAAACGACCGTGAGCCGCCGAAGCGCTTGACGGAGCGAAATTCTTGCACTATAATCCATTGCTTACGTTCGAGACCGGCCCGCGGTGGGCCGGCCGACGAGGGAGGGCGAGTCTGTCCGCCCTCCTTTTGGTGTCCACCCTTTTCCCCTGCGGTGCGCCGCCGGGCGAGCGATTCGACAAGGAGCATCACAGCCCATGACCGACCAGGACCCCCGCACTCCGGACGCGACCGTAGCCGACGAGGGCGGCAGCAACGTGGCCGTCACCGAGCACGGGACTCGGCGGCCGCAGCGCAAGCCCGCCCGACCCGCGCGGATGCAGGTCCTCGATGAGGAGGAGTACTCGCCGGAAGAGTACGAGGAGATGCTCCGCCTCTACGAGGAGACGATGACCAACATCGAGGAGGGCGAGATCGTCCGCGCGAAGGTGCTGCGCGTCACGGACACGGCCGTCATCCTCGACGTCGGCTTCAAGAGCGAGGGCGCGGTCCCGCGGGACGAGTTCAAGAACCCGGACGCGTTGAAGCCGGGAGACGAGGTCGAAGTCTTCCTCGAGAGCCTCGAGGACCAGGACGGCGTCGTCGTCCTCTCCAAGAAGAAGGCCGACTTCCTCCGCGTCTGGGAGAAGATCAAGCACGCCTACGAGAACGATGAGAAGGTGCCGGGCACGCTGGTCCGCAAGATCAAGGGCGGCGTGACCGTGGACCTGATGGGCGTGGATGCTTTCCTGCCCGGCTCGCAGATCGCGCTGCGTCGGGTCCCGAACATCGAGGAGCTGATCGGCCAGACCTTCGAGTTCAAGATCATCAAGCTGAACAAGCGGCGCCGCAACATCGTCGTCAGCCGCCGGGTGATCCTCGAGCAGGAGCGCGAGCAGAAGCGCGCGCAGCTCGTCAAGGAGCTGCTGGTCGGCCAGGTGCGGCGCGGCGTCGTCAAGAACGTCACCGACTTCGGCGCCTTCATCGACCTGGGCGGCCTGGACGGCCTGCTGCACATCACGGACATGAGCTGGGGCCGCGTCGGCCACCCGTCCGAGATCGTGCAGATCGGCGACGAGCTGGACGTGAAGGTGCTGGACATCGACTGGGAGCGCGAGCGCATCTCGCTCGGGCTGAAGCAGCTCCTCCCGTATCCGTGGAAGGACGTCGAGCGCAAGTACCCGGTCGGCTCGCGTGTCCGCGGCAAGGTCGTCTCGATCACCAACTACGGCGCCTTCATCGAGCTGGAGAAGGGGATCGAGGGCCTGGTCCACATCAGCGAGATGAGCTGGACGCGCAACGTCAAGCACCCGTCGAAGCTGGTCAACATCGGTGACGAGATCGAGGCCGTCGTCCTGAAGGTGGACCGGGAGGAGGAGAAGATCTCCCTCGGCATGAAGCAGATCGAGGAGGATCCGTGGCTCGCGCTGCCGCTCAAGTACCCGACGGGCACGCGCGTCACGGGCAAGGTGCGGAACCTCACCTCCTTCGGCGCCTTCGTGGAGATCGAGCCCGGGATCGACGGCTTGATCCATATCTCGGACATGAGCTGGACCAAGCGGATCCAGCATCCGTCCGAGGTGCTGCGGAAGGGGGACGAGGTGGAGGTCGTGGTCCTCGGCGTGGACAGCGAGAACAAGCGCATCTCGCTCGGCCTCAAGCAGACCGAGGAAGACCCGTGGATGCGCATCTCTGAGCGTTATGCGCCGGGCGTCGAGACCCGTGGCACCATCGTCCGCTTGCTGGACAAGGGTGTCGTCGTGGACCTGGGGGATGACATCGAGGGCTTCGTGCCGCTCAGCCACCTGGGCGTGGAGAACATCCAGGACCCGGCGGACCACTTCAAGGAGGGGCAGGTCCTCGACCTGCGCGTGCTCGAGTCTGATGCGGTGAACCGTCGCATCGTGCTCGCGGTGACGGCCATCCCCGACTTCGAGGGCGGTGCCACGCCCGAGGGCACTGAGCTCGTGGTGGAGACCGAGGTCCGGCCGACCGAGGAGCAGATCGAGGGTCAGGCCGCGGCGCCGGAGTCGGTCACGGTGGACGATGCCGTGCCGCCGGACGTGACCACGGAGCCGGCGCCGGCCGGCGAGGTCGCGGCGGCGGAGGCCGCGGGCGAGGGCGCTGAGGCGGCGACCGGCGAGGCGCCGGCGGCGGAGGCCCCGGCGAGCGGCGCTCCGGCGGCCGAGGCCGCTCCGGGAGCCAGCCAGGAGCAGGAGGCGCAGGAGACCCGGGAAGGGGAGGAGTGATCCTCGTCGCGGGCCGGGAAAGCGGCCCGCGCGGACGCCCCTGCGGGACGGGCCCGGTCGCACAGCCGGGTCCGTCCCTTTTTTCGGGGCTGCCGGCGGGGTATCTTGTCCGCACCGCAACCCGCAGCAGAGGCGACGGAAACCGTGAGGAGTCCAGCAGTTCGGATCATTCGCCCCCTGGTTGTCGTCCTGCTCCTGGGCGTCTGGGCGTGTCAGAAGGCGGGGCCCCGGGCGCCGGAGCGTGGCGGCGTGCCGCCGCTCTCCCCGACCGGTGCGACGGCGGCGGAGCAGACGGCGGCGGCGGACCTGCTGATGCAGGCCCGCGAGGCGTACAACGCGGGGGATCACGCGCGGGCGAGGGAGCTCGCGGAGCAGGTCGTCGAGCGGTACCCGGGGACGCGGTCGTCGTCTCCGGCGCTGCTGCTCGCGGCGCGCGCCGCGCACGAGGCGGGCGACCACGAGGCGGCGATCGCCATGGCGCAGCGGTACGCGGGTCTGTTCCCGGCCGGCTCGCCGGACGCCCAGCCGGCGCTCGAATTGGTGGAGCGTGCCCGGGCGGCGCTCGCCGACGACGCGCCGGTGCTCATCGGCGTCATCGTGCCCCAGAGCGGCTCGCCGTACCTGAAGCAGTACGCGGACCTGGTGCTCGAGGGCGTCCGGCTCGCGGCGGAGCGTGAACGCGGTGCGGGGCGGCCGGTCGAGCTCGTCGTCGTGGACGATGGGGGCGACCCGGCCCGTGCGGCCGAGCGCATCCGCGAGCTCGAGCGACGGGGCGCCGTGGGCGTCGTGGGGCCGCTCCTCGAGGCCGGCATCGTGGCCGCGGCCCGGGCCCGCACGGACAGCGCGCTGGTCCTCATCAGCCCGACAGCGCCCGAGACCGGGGAGCGGCTCTCCAACGTCTACTCCCTCGTGGCTGGCGACACCCGGGGCGCAGAGGTGCTGGCGACGTACGCCGCGCGCACGGGTCTGCGGAACGTGGCGCTCCTCTATCCGGGGACGCGGACGTACCGTGCCCAGGCGCAGGCGTTCGCCGCCGCGCTTCAGCGTCAGGGCGGCCGGATCGTCGCCGACGTGCCGTACGACTCCGGCACGACCACGTTCGGCGCCCAGGTCCGCCAGATCGCGGCGGCGAACCCCCAGGCCGTGTTCGTGCCCGCCCCGGAGCGGGACGTGCGCTTGATCGCGCCCCAACTCGCGTTCTATGGGCTCAAGGACCGCGGCGTCCAGGTGCTGGGGGGCGAGGCGTGGGCGTCCGACGAGGTGCTGCGGCAGGTCGAGCGCAGCTACCTCGACGGGGTCGTCGCGGCCACACCGCTGCACAAGCTCAGCCCCGAGAGCGGGTGGCGGGCGTTCACGGAACGCTACGAGTCCACCTACCGCCGCTCGCTGACCAGCGACCTGCCCGCGCTCGGCTACGACGCCGCGCAGCTCCTGATCCAGGCGCTCGGCCGCGATCGCCGCCCCGCCCCGGGGGACGTCGCCCGACGCATCGCAACCACCGCCGACCTGCGCGGCGCGACGGGCATCCTCTCCGTGCAGAACGGCACGCTGGTCCGCCGCCCCTACCTCGTGCGCATCGAGGGCGGGGAACTGATCCCCATCGGCGCCTCGGCCCTGCCGAGCGGGCCCTCGCCCGGCACCTGACGCGATCCGTGCGATGACGCTCCGCGACAAGCTGAAGCACCTCGAGGAGTTGCGGCGCCAGTCCGAGCTGGGCGGCGGGAAGGAACGCATCGAGGCCCAGCACGCCCGCGGCAAGCTCACCGCCCGCGAGCGGCTGGACCTCCTCCTGGACGAGGGCAGCTTCGTCGAGCTGGACCGCTTCGTCACCCACCGCACCGTCGGCTTCGGCCTCGAGAACCAGAAGATCCTCGGCGACGGAGTCGTCACCGGCTACGGCACCATCAAGGGCCGGCTGGTCTTCGTCTTCAGCCAGGACTTCACGGTCTTCGGCGGCTCGCTCTCCGAGGCGCACGCCGAGAAGATCGTCAAGATCATGGATCTCGCGCTGAAGACCGGCGCGCCCATCATCGGGCTCAACGACTCCGGCGGTGCTCGGATCCAGGAGGGTGTGGTCAGCCTGGGCGGCTACGCGGACATCTTCCTCCGCAACACCCTCGCCTCCGGCGTGGTGCCGCAGATCAGCGCCATCCTCGGCCCGTGCGCCGGCGGGGCCGTCTACTCGCCCGCCATCACGGACTTCATCTTCATGGTCCGCGGCACGAGCTACATGTTCGTGACCGGACCCAACGTGGTGAAGACGGTCACGCACGAGGACGTGGACATGGAGGCGCTGGGCGGAGCCGATGTCCACGCCTCCGTCTCCGGCGTGGCCCACTTCGCCTACGACACCGAGCCCGAATGCCTGGCCGCGATCCGCCGGCTGTTCGACTACATTCCGCAGAACAACCGCGAGGACCCGCCCCGGCGTGAGACCGACGACCCGTTCGATCGCGCGGACGAAGAGCTGCTGGACATCGTGCCGGACGAGCCCACCAAGCCGTACGACATGCACGAGGTCATCCGGCGGGTGGTGGACGACGGCGAGTTCTTCGAGGTCCAGGCCAGCTTCGCGCAGAACCTGATCGTGGGCTTCGCGCACCTGGGCGGGCACGCGGTGGGCATCGTGGCCAACCAGCCCGCCGTGCTCGCCGGCGTGCTCGACATCGACAGCTCGGTCAAGGGCGCGCGCTTCGTCCGCTTCTGCGACGCGTTCAACATCCCGCTGGTCGTGTTCGAGGACGTGCCCGGCTTCCTGCCGGGCGTGGCGCAGGAGCACGGCGGCATCATCCGTCACGGCGCGAAGCTGCTCTACGCCTTCTGCGAGGCGACCGTGCCCCGGCTCACGGTGATCACGCGCAAGGCCTACGGCGGCGCGTACGACGTGATGAACTCGAAGCACATCCGCGGCGACATCTCGCTGGCGTGGCCCACGGCGGAAATCGCCGTCATGGGGCCGAAGGGCGCCGTCGAGATCCTGTACCGCCGGCGCATCGCGGAGGCCGAGGACCCGCAAGCGGAGACGGCGCGGCTCGAGGCCGAGTACCGCGAGCGCTTCGCCCACCCGTACGTCGCCGCCTCGCGCGGCTACATCGACGATGTGATCGATCCGCGCGAGACGCGCGCCCGGCTGATCAACGCGCTCGACATGCTGCGCGAGAAGCGGGACTCGAACCCGCCGAAGAAGCACGGGAACATTCCGTTGTAGGGCCCAGGCAAGGGCGGGGGAGGTCCGACTCACTGGATTGAGCTCTGAGGGACATGCCGTTTGTCGCCGACCTGCACGTCCACTCGAAGTACTCCCGCGCCACCAGCCGCGATCTCGACCTCGAGCACCTCGCCCGCTGGGCGCAGCTCAAGGGGATCACGGTGGTGGGGACCGGCGACTTCACGCACCCCGCCTGGTTCGCCGAGCTGAAGGAGAAGCTGGTGCCGGCGGAGGACGGGCTGTTCCGCCTGCGGGACGACCTGGCCGCCGCCGTCGAGCGCGAGGTCCCGGCGGCGTGCCGCAGGCCCGTGCGCTTCATGCTCCAGGTCGAGATCTCGAACATCTACAAGAAGGACGGGCGCGTCCGGAAAGTCCACAACCTCTGCTACGTGCCCGACTTCGATGCGGCGGAGCGGTTCCGCGAGGCCCTCGCGCGCATCGGCAACCTCGAGTCCGATGGCCGGCCGATCCTCGGCCTCGACTCGCGGGACCTGCTCGAGATCACGCTCCACAGCGACCCACGCGCGTTCCTCATCCCCGCGCACATCTGGACGCCGTGGTTCTCCGCGCTGGGCGCGCAGTCCGGCTTCGACTCCATCGAGGAGTGCTTCGGCGATCTCGCGGACCACATCTTCGCGGTGGAAACCGGCCTCTCCTCCGATCCGCCGATGAACTGGCGGCTCTCCGCGCTGGACCGCTACGCCCTGGTCTCCAACTCGGACGCGCACTCGCCCGCGAAGCTCGGCCGCGAGGCCGTCGTGTTCGACGGCGAGCTGTCCTACGATGGCGTTGCAGGAGCCCTCCGCAGTCGCGACCCGGCGCGCTTCCTCGGCACGATCGAGTTCTTCCCGGAGGAGGGGAAGTACCACTTCGATGGCCACCGCGCCTGCGGAGTGCGTCTCTCCCCGCAGGAGGCGCGCGAGTACGGCGGGCGCTGCCCCGCCTGCGGCAAACCGTTGACGCGCGGCGTGCTCTCCCGGGTCGAGGAGCTGGCGGACCGGCCCGACGGCGCGCGGCCGGCGACGGCAGCGCCGTACCGCTCCCTGGTGCCCATGGAGGAGGTGCTCGGCGCCGTGCTGGGCGTGGGCGCGAAGAGCCGCGCGGTCGAGCGAGAGTACACTCGCCTGCTCGGCCGCTTCGGCCCCGAGCTGGACCTGTTGTGCGACGCGCCGCTCGAGGACCTGGACCGGGTGGGCGGGCCGGTTCTCGCCGAGGCGATCCGGCGCGTCCGCGCGGGCGAGCTGCACATCGCCGCCGGCTACGACGGCGAGTACGGCGTCATCCGGATCTTCGACGACGACGAGCGCCGCGCCCTCGCGGCGCAGACCGCGACGCTCATACCCCTCGACCCGCCCCGGGCCGGGGCGAGGGCGGGCGAGAGAACGCCCGGCGTGGTCAGGGAACGGACCACCTCCGAGGCGGCGGCCGAACCGCTCGGGGCGGCCGGACAGCCGGGCGGGCGCGCTCCCTCCCGGTCGCCCGCGGAAGGGACCCGCCGGCCCTCGCCCGCGGTGGATCTCGCCGAGCTGCCGCTGTTCGCCGGCCTGGCCGCCCCGCCCGCCGACCTGGACGAAGACCAGCGCGCCGCGGTCGAGGCCGGCGCCGAACCGCTCCTCATCCTTGCCGGCCCGGGCACCGGCAAGACCCGCGTGCTCACCCATCGCATTGCGCACTTGATCGAGCGGCAGGGCGTCCCGCCAGCAGAGCTCCTCGCCGTGACGTTCACGCGCCGCGCCGCCGGCGAGCTGCGGGAGCGACTCGAACGCCTCGTCGGGCCCGAACGCGCGGCGGCCGTCGCCGTGCGCACCTTCCACGCGTTCGGCCTGGACGTGCTCGTGAGCGCGCCCGACCTCATCGGCCGCGGCAGCGAACTGCGCGTCCTGGACGAGGAGGCACAGCTCGAGGTCCTCGCCGCCGCGACCGGGGTACGCGCGACCGAGGCGCGGCGCCTCGCGGAGGCCATCGCCCGCGCCAAGGAGCGGCTCCTCGGGCCGGATGACGTGCCCGACCCGGAGCTCGCCGATGCCTACCGCCGCTACGAGGCGGCGCTGGCCGAGGCGGGCGCCGTGGACTTCGACGACCTGATCCGCCTCGCCGTCCGGCTGCTCAGGGATCACCCGGCGGTCCGCGCAGACTGGCAGGACCGCTGCCGCTGGATCCTGGTGGACGAGTTCCAGGACGCGAGCGGCGCCCAGTTCGAGCTGCTGCGCCTCCTCGCCCCCACGGGCGAGCGCGTCACAGCCGTCGGCGACCCGGACCAGGCCATCTACGGTTTCCGGGGCGCGGACTCCACGTGCATCCGCAGGTTCGCCGAGGAGTTCCCGGGCGCCCGATCCGTCCGGCTGCGTCGCTGCTACCGCTGCACGGATCCGGTGCTGCGCGCGGCGCGCTGCGTCGTGGCGCGGGATGCGCCTCCGGACCTGCTCCGGGCCGTGAAACCCGGCGGCGCGCCGGTCCTCCTCTACGAGGCCGCGACGGAGGACGCGGAGGCCGAGACGGTGGCGCGGGAGATCGAGCGCCTGGTCGGCGGCACCAGCCTGCTCGCCGCCCACGATGGCGCGCCCGAGCGCGACGGTTCGGGGCCCGGCGAGGTCGGCTTCGCGGAGATCGCGGTGCTGTACCGCACCCATGCCCAGGCCACGGCCCTCGAGGAGGCGCTCGGCCGCGCAGGGATCCCGGTCCAGCGCGTGAGCACGCCGCCGGACGAGAGCCACCCCTACGACGCACGCGCCCAGCGCGTGGCGCTGATGTCGCTACACGCCTCCAAGGGGCTCGAGTTCCCCGTCGTCTTCATCACCGGCTGCGAGGATGGGCTGCTGCCGTACCGCCGGCCGGGTGCGGCGCCCGAGGATGTGGACGTGGACGAGGAGCGGCGGTTGCTCTACGTCGGCATGACCCGCGCCTCGCGGCTCCTGTTCCTCACCCGCGCCCGCCGCCGCATGCTGTACGGCGAGACCCGGCGGCCGGCGGTCTCGCCGTTTCTGAGCGGCGTCCCATCGGAGCTGCTGCGGCGTGTCCGCAGCGTGGCCGAGCCGCAGCGTGACATTCAGCTCGCGCTCTTCCGCACATGAGCGCCGTGCGGCGTCGTGGGCCGGTGTGCGACGCCGTCGGCGCCCGCGTTGCCGGTTTGCACGATCGGTCCCGGCGGGGTAGCATTCGGCCATGATCCGCAAGGTCCTGGTCGCGAACCGCGGCGAGATCGCGCTGCGCATCATCCGTGCATGCCGCGAGCTGGGCATCCGCTCGGTGGCCGTCTACTCGGATGCCGACCGGCTCTCGCCTCACGTGCTCGCTGCGGACGAGGCCTACCGCATCGGCCCGCCGCCTTCTGCGGAGAGCTACCTCCGTGCAGACGTGCTGGTGGAGACGGCGCTCCGCGCCGGCTGCGATGCGGTCCACCCCGGCTACGGCTTCCTCGCCGAGCGCGCACACTTCGCCGCCGCGGTCGAGGAGGCGGGCCTCATCTTCATCGGTCCGCCGCCCGAGGCGATCACGGCCATGGGCGACAAGACGGAGGCGCGCCGCCGCATGATCGCCGCCGGCGTGCCCGTCGTGCCCGGCACCGCGGAGCCGCTCGCCGACGCGGCCGCTGCGTTGGCGGCCGCCGAACAGATCGGGTTCCCCGTGTTGCTGAAGGCCGCCGCCGGCGGGGGCGGGAAGGGGATGCGGGTGGTCCGCACGCCGGAGGAGTTGCCCCGGGCTTTCGAGGCCGCGGGCAACGAGGCGCGCTCCGCGTTCGGGGACGATGCGATCTACATCGAGAAATACCTCGACGGCCCGCGCCACATCGAGGTCCAGATCCTGGCGGACGCGCACGGCAACGTGGTCCACCTCGGCGAGCGCGAGTGCTCGATCCAGCGCCGCCACCAGAAACTCGTCGAGGAGGCGCCCTCGCCGGTGCTGACCCCGGAGCTCCGGGAGGCCATGGGTGCCGCCGCCGTCGCCGCCGCCGCGGCCGTGGGCTACCGCAACGCGGGCACCATCGAGTTCCTGTTCCAGGCCGGCCAGTTCTACTTCCTGGAGATGAACACCCGCATCCAGGTCGAGCACCCGGTCACCGAGATGGTGACGGGCGTGGACCTGGTGCAGCAGCAGATCCGGATCGCGGCGGGCGAGCCGCTCCCGTTCCGGCAGGCGGACATCCGCTTGGACGGCCACGCCATCGAGTGCCGGATCACGAGCGAGGACCCGTTCAACGCGTTCCTGCCCTCGACCGGCCGGATCGAGTTGCTACGGCTGCCCGCCGGGCCGGGCATTCGCTGGGACGGCGGCATCGCCGAGGGGTACGAGGTCTCGCTCTACTACGACCCACTGCTGGGCAAGCTCATCGCCCACGGCCCGGACCGGGCCGCCGCCATCGCCCGGATGCGCCGCGCTCTCGAAGAGTTCCGCATCGTGGGCGTGGACAGCTCCGCGCCGTTCCACCGACGGCTCATGGACGAGCCGGACTTCCTGGCCGGCCGGCTGGATATCGGCTACCTGGAGCGGCACCCGCAGCTGCTCGCCGACACCCCTGCCGAGGAAACCCTGCGCGCCGCCGCCATCGCCGCCGCTCTGCTCGAGGCACGAGAGCGCGCGCGCCGCGTCGGCTCACGGATCCGCACCGGCGGGCCGTGCGGCAGCCGCTGGCGCGGCGGCGGCTGGAGGGGGTAGAATCGGTCGCCATGCAGACGATTCACGAGCCGGCGGCGCCGACGCACGGCGCGCGCAGGGCCGCGGCACGGCGCCTCTTCCGCATCGGCCTCGCGGCCGCACTCGGTGCTGCGGCTGCAGGCTGCGGCCTCGACGCTCCACCGCCCGCGGAGGGGGCGGCGGCGATGGAGCCGAAGGCGCCCGAGCCGCCCGCGCCCGAGACCACGTGGGTCCGGCTCGCGGCCCTGGGGAGCGATGCACCCCACGTTCGCCGCAAGAGCTTCACCGCCCCCGGCAACGGCTTCCGGGTCATCATCGAGCTGCGCGAGCCGAGCACCCGGCTGGCCACGGGCCGGGTCATCGCCAACATCCTGTCGCCCCGGACCACGCTACCGATCCGCACGCTCGAGACCCGGCTCCCGGCCCAGCTCGAGATGCGGGCGGACACGACGTTCGTGAAAGCCGAGCCCGGCGAGTATACGCTCTTCATCGTGCACGACTACGGCGTGCGGCAATGGTCGGTCATCGCCGAGGCGCCGCAGGTGAGCGAGGAGGTGCCGTGAGCGCCGCCCGGCACCGGCCCGAGGAAGCGATCGTCGAGATCGGGGGCATCGCCGCAGGCGGCGCGGGCGTGGGCCGCCTGCCGGACGGCTGCGCCGTGTTCGTCCAACGCACTGCGCCCGGCGACCGCGCCCGGGTCGCCGTCGTCGAGCGCAAGCGGCGCTGGGCCCGGGCCGAGCTGCGCGAGTTGCTCAGCCCCGGGCCGCACCGCCGGCCGGCGCCGTGCCCGCACTACGACCGCTGCGGCGGCTGCACGATCGAGCACATCGACTACCCGGCTCAGCTCGGGATCAAAGCGACGATCGTCGCCGAGGCGCTCCGGCGCATCGGTGGGCTGGACGTTCCCCGGCCCGAGGTGACGCCGTCACCCCAGGAGTTCCGCTACCGGAACCGCGTCAGCTTCACGCTGCGCCGCCTCGGCGCCGGCCGCGTCGTCGCCGGGTTCCACGAAGTGGACCGGCCCGGCCGCATCGTGGACATCACCGACGCCTGCCTGCTCCCGGAACCGGCGGTGGCCCGCGCGTGGGGCGCGCTCCGGCGCGCCTGGGGCGACGACGCCCACCGCCTCCCCTCCGGCCGCGAGCTCCGGCTCACCCTCCGCGGCGCCGCGGGCGGAGAGGTCACGCTGCTGGTGGACGGCGGCTACTCGCCCGGTCGTCCCGAGGAACTGATCGCCAGCGTCCCGGCCCTCGCCGCGATCTGGCACCGCCCCGCCGGCGCACAGGACTGGACCCTGCTCGCCGGATCCGCCACGGTCACGGAGCAGTGGTCCGACGAAGAGGTGGCCCTGAGCGGCGTCGCCTTCCTCCAGGTGAACCGCGCGGCCGCTGCGGCCCTCGAAGAACACGTCTTCACCCTCGCCCGCAGGGCGACCGGCCCGGGCGCCCGCGTCGTGGACGCGTACTGCGGCGTCGGCCTCCACGCCCGCCGCCTCGCCCGCGAAGGCGCCGCCGTCGTCGGCATCGAGCTCGACCCCAGCGCCGTCAACGAGGCCCGCCGCGCCGCGCCACCGGGCGCCGAGTTCCGGCTCGGACGGGTCGAGGACCTCCTGCCCGCCGCATTGCCGGCCGACCTGGTGATCCTCAACCCGCCGCGTCGCGGCCTCCACGCCGCCGTGCCCGAGACCCTCGTCGCCCGGCCGCCCGCACGGCTCATCTACGTGAGCTGCGACCCGGCGACCCTGGCGCGCGACCTCGCCCGGCTTCGGCCCGCGTTCCGGCTCCGGAGCCTCCACTGCTTCGACCTCTTCCCCCAGACCACCCACGTCGAGACGGTCGCGGAGCTCGAATGCGCTACGTCGTGACCCTCGCCGGCCGCACCTTCGAGGTCGTCGTGGACGGCGACTCGATCACCGTGGACGGCACGCCGGTGTCCGCCGGACTCGTCGCCCTGCCCGGCTCGCCGCTCCGCCACCTCCTCGCAGAGGGGCGCGGCTACCTGCTCGCCGCCCGCCGCCGAGGGAGCGGCCGCTGGGCCGTGGAGCTGGACGGCCGCACCTTCGACGTCGAGGTCACCGACGAACGCACCCACGCCCTCCGCGCCGCCGCGGCCGCCGCCGCACCGCCGCCCAGGCCCAAACCGGTCTGCGCCCCCATGCCCGGCCTCATCGTCCGCGTGGAGGTCCAGCCGGGCCAGGCCGTCGAGGCCGGCCAGGGCGTCGTCATCATGGAGGCCATGAAGATGGAGAACGAGCTCCGTGCGGAGGCACCGGGCGTCGTCTCCCGCGTCCTGGTCCAGGCCGGCCAGGCGGTGGAGAAGGGGGCCGTGCTGGTCGAGTTCGAGGCCGGCCCACGCCTCGAAACGGGATGAGATACGACGAGGCATGACGTTGAGCGACAACAGCCAGGAGCGATCCATGTCAGGCCGGATCTCGGAGCGCGCCGGCCACGGCGCCGGCCGAGACGGGGAACGCCGCACGCCCGACGGCATCCCCATCCGCACGGTCTACTCCGCCGACGACCTCCCCCCGGACCTCGACGCCGCACTCGGCGCTCCGGGCGAGTGGCCGTTCACCCGCGGCGTCTACCCGAACATGTACCGCGGCCGGCTCTGGACCATGCGCCAGTACGCCGGCTTCGGCACCGCCGAGGAGACCAACCGGCGCTACCGCTACCTGCTCGAACACGGCCAGACCGGCCTCAGCGTGGCGTTCGACCTCCCCACCCAGATGGGCTACGACTCCGACCACCCCCTCGCCCACGGCGAGGTCGGCCGGGTGGGCGTGGCCATCGATTCGCTCGAGGACATGCGGGTCCTGTTCGACGGGATCCCCCTCGACCAGGTCTCGGTCTCCATGACCATCAACGCCACCGCCGCCGTCCTGCTCGCCCTCTACGTCGCCCTCGCCGACGAGCGGGGGATCCCCCGCGAGCGCCTGTCCGGCACCGTACAGAACGACATCCTCAAGGAGTACATCGCCCGGGGCACGTACATCTATCCCGTCGAGCCGAGCCTGCGGCTCGTCACGGACATCTTCGCCTTCTGCGCAGCGGAGCTGCCGCGCTGGAACAGCATCTCCATCAGCGGCTACCACATCCGCGAGGCGGGCGCCACCGCGGCGCAGGAAATCGCGTTCACGTTCGCGGATGCGCTCGAGTACGTGGACCGCGCCCTGAGCCGCGGCCTCGAGCTCGAGCGCTTCGCGCCCCGTCTGTCGTTCTTCTTCGCGGCCCACAGCGACCTGTTCGAGGAGGTGGCCAAGTTCCGCGCGGCCCGGCGGCTCTGGGCGCGGCTCATGCGCGAGCGGTACGGCGCCTCCGACGAGGCGTGCCGCCTCCGGTTCCACACCCAGACCGGCGGCGTCACGCTGACGGCCCAGCAGCCGCTGAACAACGTGGTCCGGGTGACCATCCAGGCGCTCGCCGCCGTTCTGGGCGGCACCCAGTCGCTCCACACCAACGCCTACGACGAGGCCCTCGCGCTGCCCACGGCGGAATCCGCCAAGCTCGCGTTGAGGACGCAGCAGATTCTCGCGTACGAGTCCGGCGTGGCCGCGACGGTGGACCCGCTGGGGGGCAGCTACTACGTCGAGGCGCTGACGGACGCCCTCGAGGCCCGTGCCCGCCAGTACCTCGCCCGGGTTGAGGAACTGGGTGGGGCGGCCCGGGCCATCCCGTTCTTCCAGGAGGAGATCGAGCGCGCGGCCTACGAGCACCAGCTCGCCGTCGAACGGCAGGAACGGCTCGTCGTCGGCGTCAACGCGTTCCGGGAGACGGAGGGGGCGCCGCGCATCGAGCAACCCAACTACCCGGAGCTGGAACGCGCCCAGATCCAGCGGCTGGCCTCCCTGCGCGCGCGTCGCGACCCGGAGCGGGTGCGGCAGACCCTCGAGGCCGTCCGTGCCGCGGCCCGATCCGGCGAGAACCTGCTGCCGCCCATGATCGAGGCGGTCCGCGCCCTCGCCACCCTGGGCGAGATCAGCGACGTCCTCCGCCAGGAGTGGGGAGTCTACCGGGCGGTAGCGGGGTAATCCCCTTCGGCTGTAAATTTCCCTTTCTTGGTTGTCGCTTTGGAGGTGGAAGGAGCGATGCCGACGTACGAGTACCGGTGCCCGGACGGGCACGAGTTCGAGTTGTTCCAGCGCATCAGCGAGCCGCCGGTCGCGAGCTGCCCGGAGTGCGGCAAGCAGGCCGACCGCTTGCTCTCGCCGGGCGCCGGCCTGCTCTTCAAGGGCTCTGGCTTCTATATCACCGACTACCGCTCCGAGAGCTACAAGAAGGCTGCGGAAGCGGAGAAGAGCGGCGACGGCGCGAAGGCCTCGTCCAGCGACTCCAAGAAGACCGCATCGGCAGCGGCGGATTAAATGGCCGCCGGGCTACGCGATCAGCTCGAGCGTGTTGCGGCGGACCTCGGCTGGACCGGCGAGCCGGACTTCCAGCTCGAGCGTCCGCGCAATCCCGAGCACGGAGACCTGTCCACCAACCTCGCGTTGATCCTGGCCCGCCGCGTCGGCCGGCCGCCGCGCGAGGTGGCCGAGACCATCCTCCAGCGGCTCGACCTGGCCGCGGCGGGCGTGGCCGCGGCCGAGGTGGCGGGGCCGGGGTTCATCAACTTCCGGCTCCAGCACGCCGTCCTCCAGCGCAAACTGGCGGAGATCCTCGCAGCGGACCGCGCCTTCGGCCGGTCCGACCGCGGCGCGGGAATCCGCGTCCAGGTCGAGTTCGTCTCGGCCAACCCGACGGGGCCGCTCCACGTCGCCCACGGCCGCGGCGCCGCGCTGGGCGACGCTATCGCCAGTCTCCTGGAGTGGACCGGATACGACGTCACCCGCGAGTTCTACGTCAACGACGCGGGCGCCCAGGTGGAGCGGCTGGGTGAGTCCCTCGAGGTCCGCTGGCTCCAGCTCCAGGGCCACGACGTGCCGTTCCCCGAAGACGGCTACCACGGCGACTACGTCCGCGACCTCGCCCGCGAGGCCGAGGCGGAAGCCGGCGAGCGGCTCCGGGCCATGGAGCCCGCCGAGCGCCGCGCTTGGTTCAGGGACTGGGCCATCGCGCGCCTCAAGGCCGAGCAGGACCGGGACCTCCGCGAGTTCCGCGTCTACTTCGACAACTGGTTCCACGAGTCCCGGCTCTACGCCGAGGGCAAGATCGCGGACACGCTGCGTGACCTCCGCGAACGCGGCCTGACCTACGAGCGGGACGGCGCCGAGTGGCTCCGGACGACGGCGTTCGGCGACGACAAGGACCGCGTCCTCGTCAAGAGCGACGGCTCCTACACCTACTTCCTCCCGGACATCGCGTATCACCGGGACAAGGCGCGCCGCGGCTTCCACCGCGTGATCGACGTCTGGGGCGCCGACCACCACGGGTACGCGCCGCGCATGCAGGCCGCGCTCTCCAGCCTCGGGCTCCCGGACCTCCTCGAGGTCCAGATCGTCCAGATCGTGCGGATCACCCGCGGCGGCAGGGAGGTGCGGCTCAGCAAGCGGGCCGGCGAGTTCGTCACGCTGCGCGAGCTCTTCGAAGAGACCGGGGTGGACGTCGCGCGCTACTTCTTCCTCATGCGGCGCGGCGACGCCCAGATGCTCTTCGATCTCGATCTGGCCCTCGATCAGTCCGAGAAGAACCCGGTCTTCAAGGTCCAGTACGCCCACGCCCGCATGTGCAGCATCTTCCGCAAGGCCGGCATCGAGCCGGCCGCCATCTCTGCGGACGGCGTGGACCTGGGCCTCCTCACCCAGCCCGCAGAGCTCGAGATCATCAAGCAGCTCGGCCTCTTCCCCGAGGTCGTGGAGCGCGCCGCGGAGGCCCGCGCGCCCCACATGATCACCGAGTTCCTCGAGGCCACCGCGGGCATGGTCAACTCCTGGTACCACGCGGGCAATCCCAGCCGGAACCCGGAGCTCGCCGTCCTCGTGCCGGACGAGCGGCTCCGCTCCGCCCGGCTCGTCCTCGCCCGAGCCGTCCAGATCGTCCTGCGCAACGGCCTCGAACTCCTGGGCCTCACCGCGCCGGAGCGCATGGCAAGGGAGGAAAACGCATGAGCCTGCTCGTGGTGGGCAGCGTCGCGCTGGACAGCGTCGAAACGCCCTTCGGCCGAACGAACGAGGCGCTCGGCGGCTCCGCCGTCTACTTCAGCGCAGCGGCGTCCCTGTTCGCGCCCGTGCAGCTCGTCGGCGTGGTCGGCAACGATTACCCCGTCCACGCGCTGGACTTCCTGGTCCGCCGCGGCGTGGACCTGGGCGGGCTGGTCCAGGCGCCGGGCGAGAGCTTCCGCTGGGCCGGCGCCTACAGCTACGACCTCAACACCGCGCACACGCTCGAGACCCGGCTCGGCGTGTTCGCCTCCTTCTCGCCGCAGCTGCCCGAGCGGTTCCGCAACGCCGAATGGGTCTTCCTCGCCAACATCGACCCCGAGCTCCAGATGCAGGTGCTGGATCAGGTGGCGTCGCCCCGACTGGTGGCGTGCGACACCATGAACTACTGGATCGAGGGCAAGCGGGACGCGCTCATGGAGCTGCTCCGGCGGGTGGACATGCTCCTGGTCAACGACGCGGAGGTCCGGCAGCTCTCGGGGGACCCCAACCTGATCCGGGCGGCACGCTGGGTACAGCGCCACGGGCCGCGCTACGTGGTGGTGAAGAAAGGCGAGCACGGCGCGTTCCTGATGACGCCGGACATGATCTTCTTCGCCCCGGCCTACCCGCTCGAGGAGCTGTTCGACCCGACGGGTGCCGGTGACGCCTTCGCCGGCGGCTTCCTGGGCTACCTGGCACAGGTGGGCGAGGTGACGCCGGACGAGCTACGGCGGGCGATGGTGCACGGCTCGGTCATGGGGTCTTTCGCCGTGGAGCGGTTCAGCGTGGAGCGCTTCATCGATCTCGGGTTGGCGGAGATCCAGGAGCGCGTCCGTGCGTTCCGCGAGATGACCGCCTTCGAACACCCGCTGCTGGAGTCGGCGCGTGTCTGAGCGGGCGAGCGACCGCGGTCCGGGCCTGACGTACCGGGAAGCGGGCGTGGACCGGGACGTGGCGGCCCGGGCCAAGGAGAGGCTGGCCGCGCTGGTCCGGTCCACGGTCCGGCCTGAGGTCCTTTCGGCGCCCGGCGGCTTCGGCGGGCTGTTCCGCGTCCCCGACGGCTACGAGAAGCCGGTCCTGGTGGCCAGTGCGGACGGCGTGGGGACCAAGCTCAAGGTCGCGATGCGCGCCGGCCGGCACGACACCGTCGGCCACGACCTGGT